>CANOPF010000026.1 GCA_947568535.1 uncultured Clostridium sp.
GTGGTATATGTCTATCATAAATATGACAATCTCCTATATTATGAGTTAATGTTCCTACTTCTAAATCTGTTACTTGAGCAAACATATATTGTAAAGCTGCATATTGCATAATATTCCACCCATTTGCTGCTAACATATCTTGAGAACGTTGATTTAAAATTAAATGTAATTTTCCTTGTTTTACTAACCATTGTGTACCATATAGACATGGCTCTAACCCCATATCTTTCAATTCTGCATGATTAAATATATTAGTCATAATACGACGACTCGATGAATCATGTTTTAATAAATATAAAACATAATCCACTTGATCCATTTCTTTTATTCCCTCTTTAGTTTCAAACAGATATTTTTTTCCCATTTGATATCCATAGGCTTTCCCAATTGTTCCATCAGCATCTGCCCATTGATCCCAAATATGAGAATTGAGATCTTCTATTTTGTTTGATTTCTTTTGCCATATCCATAAAACTTCATCAATAGCCTTTTTCAATTGTCCACGATTATTCCTTAATGTTATCATAGGAAATTCTTTTCCTACATCATATTTATTAGAAACACCAACAATCGATACATAATTTGCTTCTGTTCCATCTTCCCATTTTGTTCGTACATGAGTCCCTTCTGATGAAATTCCATTCTCAATAATTTCTTTACATGTTTCCACAAAATATTTATCTGCTTGTGTCACTTCTTATTCCTCCTTTTATTTTTTTCCAGTATATCACATTATCCTGTAAATTTCTACTTTTTTCTTGTTATTTTTATCTCTTATCCGATGAACCAAAGTCCCATTTTGGCACATACTCTTCTTCATGCTCTCCTAATTCTTGTACATATCCATTTTCTAACCTTAATTTTTCTATGTGATTTTCTACTTTTTTCCATTCTTCTTTCGTTAATTTTCGATTTAATGTTTCGATTTGAGTTGCTTGATAAGTAGGAAAATATTGAGCCATTACACTAATATATACTTCTTTAGGCACATGATTTTTTATCCATGTTAAAACTTTTTTTGTGTTTTCTATATGATTTGGTAATACTAAATGTCTAATCATAACCCCTCTTTGCATAACCCCATGTGTATTTAATTTTGGTGCCCCTACCTGTCTTATCATTTCCTGAATGGCTTGGGTTGCCACATCAAAATAATTGCTTACCTTTGAATATTGTAATCCTATTTCATTTTCTGCATATTTTAAATCTGGTAAATAAATATCAATATATCCTTCTAATAAGGTTAATGTGTTAACTTTCTCATATCCATTTGTATTATATATAATAGGAATCGTAAGTCCCTGACATTTTGCTAATTTTAGTGCTTCTATAATTTGTCTAGCATAACTAGTAGGTGTGACTAAGTTAATATTTTCAGCTCCTTTTGCTTGTTGTTGTAAGAATATTTGTGCTAATTCTTCTATGGTAACATCTTTTCCTTTTCCCCATTGGCTAATCTCATAGTTTTGGCAATAAACACAATGCAAATTACAATGGGAAAAAAATATTGTTCCAGAACCTTTGTTTCCACTAATACAGGGTTCTTCAAAATGATGTATACTCGATAAAGCAATTCGTATTTTATCTGTTGCTTTACATCTTCCTATTTTTCCTTGGTTTCGGTTTATTCTACATTCATGTGGACAAATATTACACTTTTCTTTTTGTATCATGTTATTTCCTCTATTCATACACTCTTTCTACATATAATTGTTCCTTTTCTTCTCGTAATTGAATCTTTTTTTGGCTAAATTTATCCTTGTTATTCTTCACTAATGCTACTTCTTCGTCTTCAACTAATCCTCTTATTCTTCCTATTTCTTGATTTCTCAGATTCTTGATGACAATATAATCTTCTGGTTCTTCTTTTAACATAGGTGAACTATCTTCTAAATATTCAATAATCTCGATTTCATAACCTTTTTTTGTTCTCTTGATTGCATTGAGCAAAAACAAATCACTTTGTTCAGCCAATTCTATTCCTTCTGAATGATATATCTGATTTTTGTCATCATATGTTATAAATTCTGTTCCTTCCTTTGGAAATTCTTTAGTAAACTTATCCCCAAATAACTCTTTGGCTTTATTTTGTATTTGCTCATAAGAAAGTTCTACATCCTCTAAATTTTTCTTAACCACTTCCCATATCCATGTTTCATCTGCTTGATTAATATCTTCAAAACAAGGTAAAGCTTGTCCTGTTAATTCTCTCCACATATAAATTTGATTCATATAACTCTCTATTTTTTCTATTTCCTTTATATTAACTTGGTTAGTTTGATTATTAAAGTTTTTATAGCCTATCATGCCCATAAAAATAATGAGTAAAATTACCATGATGACAATTAGTTTTTTCACGATCTTTCCTCCATTTTAACTTTTGTTTCCCTCCTGTTTATTTTATCACATTTCATTTTTAGCTTTCAAGTATTTTATCTATTTCCGTTTTGTTTTTGGCTATATACCATTCTATCATTACTTTAAATAAATCACCATCAATATGAATGGTAAATTTTCCTCCTTGCAACTCGGTTAAACTCTTGGCTATAGACAAACCTAACCCACTTCCTTCTGTATATCTAGATTTATCTCCTCTAACAAATCTTTGCATTAATTCTTCACTACTTATATTTAACTTTTCTTTGGATATATTTTTAATACTCAATTGTATTTTATTTTTGTCTTTTTTCATGTCAATATATACTCTTGAATTTTCTAATGCATATTTAGTAACATTACTTAATAAATTTTCTACCAGTCGATACAAATATCTATTGTCAGCTTTTATTTTTATTTCTTCTTCTGGCATATTACTTTCTATCTGTAGTCCTTTTTCTTCAAATCTGTCCTTAAATTCTCCTATACTTTGGTAAATTAATTCTTTTAGTTTTATTTCTTCTATATTGAGTTTTACATTTCCTGATGATACTTTTGAAGCTTCAATTAAATCTTCTGTTAATTTTTTTAATCTTTGTGATTTCATCTCTAAAATTCGAATATATTCTTGTATTTTTTCCTCTTTTATCTCTTCTTTTTTTAATAAATCCACATAGTTTATAATAGAGGTTAATGGTGTTTTAATATCATGTGATACATTTGTAATTAACTCAGTTTTTAATCTTTCTGATTTTAAACTTTCTTCCATAGCATTAGAAAATCCACCTGCTATATCATTAATATATACTGCCATTTCTTTTAATGTCCCTGTTAATTCTCCTGGATCTAAATTGATATCTTTGTTTCCTAAGTACACTTTTTCTAGTGCTTCTTTTATTTCCTCTTGTTGTCTACTAGATTTCCTCAAACGATAATAAACCCATATCCAAAATATCCATAAAATAAAAATAGCCATTCCTTGTCCTATAACACAAGCTAATACCATACTTATTCCCACAAATCCCCAATAATACCAAAAAATTTTTTTATTTAGAGACATTTTTTGTTTCATTTCTTTCACAAATTTCATTATCTTTTGGGCAACCCATTTTATAATTTTATAGCTTAAAAAACTTCCCCAAAATTTTCTCGCCTTAATTCTTTTAATCGTCGTTATTCCCCAGATTGCACAGGCTATATAGCCAACGATATAAGCAACTACATACATAATTATCATAACATAATAATTCATCCATTCATTTGTTCGATCCGCTAAAATAGAACAAACAAAACCGATCACATTGATACAAATTAAACAAACTATCTCATAAGGAATGGTATCTAATGTATGTAGGCAAATTTGTTTCTCTCCTTTTTGATAACCAATTGCCCATAATAAATAAAAAACAATCACTAAGATAAAAATGCCACTTGCTATACAACTATATAATGGCAAAGATTGATGCTGTAGCATAAAATCATATAATCTTTGATAAAATAAAAAATCGCTTGCTCCTGTTATATTTTCTTCATCCAAAAAACTATAAATATCATATGCTTTAACATCTTTTTTTTCCTTTATCTGATAATAATAAGAATTATATTTTATATTTTCTTGATTAATATAGGTTATATTCGTATCTATTTTTCCATCTACTAAGTTCCAATATATTTTTTGCTTTTTTGTTTTGTCAATTACTTCCTGATAGTGGCTACTTTTTATATTAGTATAGATTTCTCCTGTTTCTCGATTGCGAATAATATATTGAAGATAATTTCCTATTCCCTTATTTATGTCATAACGTCCCTCATCAAAATAACAATAAAATTTACCTTCCTCATCATGTAAACGAACAAATCTATTTTCTCTTGTATTTGCTTGGCAATAATATATCTGACTCATAAAAAAGTATATGTACTTATTAGCAAAATTTTCTGTTTGTATATATCTTATTTCTTCCTTTTTATGTTGAAAATCACTTAAAAACGCTATATGAAATATACTTAAACCGAAAAATTACTACTAATATGGGTATCATAATATAACATAGGATTTTTAACATACTTGAACTTCTTATTCTTTCCATTTTTATTTTTCATTCCTTTCACATATCACATGATTAAATAATATTTTCTATTTTGTAGCCAATTCCCCATATTACCTTTAAATATTTGGGTTCCTTTGGATTAATTTCTATTTTTTCCCTTATATGTCGAATATGTACAGCAATGATATTTTCTGCTCCAAATCCTTCTTCTTTCCATACATTTTCATAAATTTCTGGAATAGAATATACTTTCCCTTTATTTTCTAGCAAAAATTTTAGGATATTAAATTCTGTTGCTGTTAATTTTACTTCCATTCCATCTACTATCACTTGTTTAGTATCATCATTTATGACTAGTTCCCCACTTTGATATATTTTGCTATCCTTTTTATCTTCTAATGAACCTAAACTGACATACCTTCTCAAGTTTGAATTAACCCTTGCTATCAATTCTAATGGATTAAATGGTTTAGTAATATAATCATCTGCACCAGAATTTAGACCGCCAATTTTGTCATAATCTTCTGATTTAGCAGATAATAAAATAACAGGTATACTTTTGTCTTTTCTGATTTCTTCTAGTGTTTCTATTCCATCTTTTTCTGGCATCATAATATCTAATAAAACAAGATGAATTTCATTTTCTCGTATTTTTTGTAATGCTTGATTTCCATTATACGCTTTGATAATATTGTAGCCTTCTTTTTTTAGATAAATTTCAATTGCTCCAACAATTTCTTTATCATCATCAACAACTAATACATTATACATATTCATTTCCCCTTTGTTATCAGTATACCACATCTTTTATGAATAAAAAATAGAGAAAGTATTAAATTTCTCTTAACTTCCTACTCTCTCTATATGTATCCATCTAATTTTTCGAAAATAATAGGATGAAATTGGTTTATTGACATTGTCCTCAGTATGAGAAGCAATCTTAATCCCACCCAAAGTAAATGTATTGTCAATTTTTATAATTGCTAAAGAATGCCCAAATTTCTTTCCATCAAATGATAATTGAGCAATATCTCCTATCTCTATTTTATTTTGTGTTGTTTCTATCCCTTGTGGTCCCACACCTTGATTATGAATTAAGAATTGATATAAAAATTCTACTCCACTCCAAGAAGGTGATTTGTTATTTCCATTGATATAATACCATCCTAAATCTTTTTGATAATTCATTCTTGAGCTTCCTGCATAAATACACTGTGAAATAAAACTCGTGCAATCTCCTCCCACTGTATCAAAATTATAGTATTGGGGATTTCTTGATAATGCCCATTTTTGTGCATATTCAACAAATGCATTTCTATTATATTCTTTGTACCTCATATTGTTTCCTCCTGTTAAACTATATGCTCTTTTTTCTTCATCTATTAAAAAGAAACAGCCTAATCTTACGCTGTTTCTTTTTCACTTTGCCCTTTTGGCATTTGTCTTTTCTTTTTTACTGTTGTTTTTTGTTTTGATTTTTCCTCATTAATAACTATTTCTGGTCCTGCACTATTTAATACAGTATTTTTGGTTATCTTACATTTTTCAATATTAGGATTTGATGGAATTTCATACATAATATCTCTCATAATCTCTTCGATAATAGAACGAAGTCCTCTTGCTCCTGTCTTTCTTTCAATGGCTTTTTCTACGATTGCTTCAACTGCTTCTTGTTCAAAGCTTAATTCAACACCATCAATTTCAAATAATTTTTGATATTGTTTAATTAATGCGTTTTTAGGTTCTATTAATATTTGAATTAATGCTTCTTTATCTAATTCTCTTAATGTTGCAATAATTGGTAATCTTCCAATAAATTCTGGAATCAAACCAAACTTTAATAAATCTTGTGGTAGTAATTCTTGAAAAACTTCATATGGTTTGACTTCTTGTTTACTTTTTATTTGACTGCCAAATCCAATTGCTTTTTCTCCTGTCCTATTTTTGATAATATCTTCTAAACCTTCAAATGCTCCTCCACAGATAATTAATATATTTTCTGTATTAATTTGAATTAATTCTTGGTTTGGATGCTTTCTCCCTCCTTGTGGTGGTACAGAGGCAACTGTCCCTTCAATAATTTTTAATAAGGCTTGTTGCACCCCTTCTCCACTAACATCTCTAGTAATAGAAGGATTTTCTGATTTCCTGGTTATTTTATCAATCTCATCAATATAAATAATTCCTTTTTCTGCTTTTTCAATATCCCCATCTGCTGCTTGAATTAATTTTAATAAAATATTTTCTACATCTTCTCCTACATATCCAGCTTCTGTTAAAGTAGTTGCATCGGCTATAGCAAATGGTACATTCAGTATTTTAGCTAATGTTCTTGCTAATAAAGTTTTTCCGCAACCAGTTGGTCCTAATAACAAAATATTACTTTTTTGAATTTCTACATCATCTTTTGATGCATTTTCTTCATGGGCTACTCTTTTATAATGGTTATATACTGCTACTGATAGTGTTTTTTTCGCTTCTTCTTGCCCAATAACATAATCATCTAGAACTTGTTTGATTTCTTTTGGACTGGGAATATTTTTTAATTCATTTAATGTATATCCTGCTTTTTCATCATCATATAATTCTGTTTCAATTATACTGGTACAAAGTTCTACACATTCATCACAAATATATACACCTGGTCCAGCCACTATTTTTTTCACATTATCTTGTGCTTTTCCACAAAAAGAACATCTTACACTTTTGGGTATTTCATTTTTTGCCATTTTTTACTTTCTCCCTCTTTACATCTCCTCAAATCTAATTTCTTTTGTCCATAATGCCATCAATTAATCCATATGTTAATGCTTCTTCTGCTGTCATATAGTTGTCTCTTTCTGTATCTTTTTGAATTGTCTCTACACTTTGACCTGTTCTATCACTTAAAAATTGATTTAATTTTTCTCTTGTTCTAATCAAATGATCAGCATGAATTTTCACCTCTGTTGCTTGCCCAGAAATTCCTCCACCACCAATTAATGGTTGATGAATTAAAATCTCTGCATTTGGTGTAGCAAATCTCTTTCCTTTTTCTCCTGCGGCCAATAAGGCTGCTCCCATACTAGCTGCCATTCCAACACATATGGTAGATACTGGACATTTAATATAATTCATTGTATCAATAATCCCCATTCCATCTGTAATAGAACCTCCTGGTGAATTGATATATAAATTAATATCTTTATCTGGATCTTCTGACTCTAAAAATAATAATTGAGCTATAATTAAACTAGATGTAGTTGGATTGACATCCTCTCCTAAAAAGATAATTCTATCTTTTAATAATCTTGAGAAAATATCATATGATCTTTCTCCTTTACTTGTTTGTTCAACTACATATGGTACTAAACTACTTTTTTCTAACATAATTTTCCTCCTTTTGTTTTCTACTATTTTTTTATTTAAATAGAAAACTTGTTAAAAGTCCAAAAAGTTGGGATTAAAAGTTAACTTCTTAATTTTATACCCCAACCTTTCTGTTCTACTATTTTATTTTGGCATTTTTTACTAGGAAATCCATTGCTTTTTCTGATGCTAATCCTTCTTTTATATATTTTCTTACATTTTCATTTTTTAAGAATGCTTCATCATTTTCTTTTCCATAATTTTTAGCCATTTCTTTTAATTTTTCCTCTACTTCTTCCTCTGTTGCTTCTATTTTTTCTGCTTTTATGACTGCTTCTAATACTAATCTTGATTTGATTCCTTCTATTGCTTGAGGTTCATATTCTTTTTTCATATCTTCTTCTGTTTTTCCCATCATTTGAAGATATTGTTCTAATTTTAATCCTTGGTAAGATAATCTCTGTTCCATATCTTTTAACATATTTTCTACTTCAATCTCAATCATTCCTGATGGAATTTCTACTTGACTATTTTCACAAACTGCTTTTATGACTGTTTCTTGTGTTTCATATTTTGCTTTATCTTCTTTTTGTTTTTGTTGTTTTTCTTTTATGCTTGCTTTTAATTCTGCTATTGTATCAAACTCGCTAACATCTTTTGCGAATTCGTCATCTAGTTCTGGCAATTCTTTTTTCTTGATTTCATGCAATTTTACTTTAAAAGTTGCTTCTTTTCCTGCTAAATCTTTAGAAAAATATTCGTCTGGGAATTTTACATGAATGTCTCTTTCTTCTTCTATCTTCATACCAATAATTTGTTCTTCAAATCCTGGTATAAAAGTATTACTTCCAATACCTAATTCATGACCTTCTGCTTTTCCTCCCTCGAAGGCTTTTCCGTCTACAAATCCTTCAAAATCAATTATAGTAATATCACCATTTTCTACTGGTCTATCTTCGATAGAAATTAATCTTGAATTATGTTCTTGCATATGTCCTAATTCGTGTTCAATGTCTTCATCTGTTACATTATACTCAATTTTTTTGATTTCTATACCTTTATATTTTCCTAGTTTTGCTTCTGGTTTTGTTTGCATAATGGCTGTAAATACTAAGTCTTTTCCTTTTTCTATTTGTGTTACTTCTATATCTGGTCTACTGACTACTTCTAGCTTATTTTCTTTTACAGCTTCTTCTAAAGCATCTTGTGCTACTTCATTAAACGCATCTTCATAAAAAATTTCTTTTCCATAATATTTTTCTACGATTGGCATAGGGGCTTTTCCTTTTCTAAATCCTGGTATATTGAAGTATTTTGCACTTTTAAAATAAACTTTTTTGATTGCTTCTTCAAATTTTTGAGCCTCAACAGTTATTTCCAATTTTACTTCATTTGCATTTTTCGTTTTTTCTACTTTACAATTCATTTTTTTCAATCCTTTCTTTCTAATCACATAAGCTTATCTATTATACCACATTTTTCCTATTTTGCAAGGAATTTTTTATATTTTTCAAAAAATACTTGTTTTTTTTATGCTTTTGTGTTAAACTTGTTAATAGTCAATTTATTTATGAAAATTTAGGAGGTGCAATTAAGAATGGCAGTATGTGCAATTTGTCAAAAAACAGTAAATCATGGAAATAAACTTAGTATTACTCGTTCTCATATTAGTAAACGATCTCCACGTACATGGAAACCAAACTTAAGAAGAGTAAAAGCTGAGGTTAATGGACAAACAAAAAGAATCTATGTATGTGCAAAATGTTTAAAAGATGGTAAAGTAAAAAGAGCTTAACCGCTCTTTTTTTGTTAAATCCATTTAAGTGAAATATATTTTACTATACATTTTCCCTAATCTTTAATTCCAAATATTAACTTCACAAATCCTCTTAAGAATTTTGGTACTTTTTTTACTACTACTGTCATATGTATATCCCTCCTTTTTTGCTAACAAGCTAGCCACATAAATCCAACACAAATAACAACGACACCAATTATAAATAGCCAACCTGTTATGGGAAGTAATAATACTAATAAAATTCCTAATCCCAAACCAATTAAACATATAGCTAATGTTTTTCTAAATAATTTTAACATAATATTATTCCCTCCACTGTTTTTGTATATTATATTATTTTTTTTCATTATTGGTTCCTTGTTATGTAAATTCTATTGGATATTGACTATTTTTTCTTTATTTTGTAAAATATTTTCAGGAGATGATATAATGAAAAAACAAGACGCAATTACGTTAATTGAATTATTAAAAAAAAGATATCCAGAAGCCACCTGTAGTTTAGATTTTCGTACTCCCTTTGAATTAGTTGTAGCTGTTATGCTTTCTGCTCAATGTACAGATGAGAGAGTCAACAAAACTACACCTGCACTTTTTGACCGTTGTAAAACCATTCAAGATTTTGCTGATATTGATGTTCATGAATTAGAAACTTTCATACATCCTTGTGGTTTTTATAAAAATAAAGCCAAAAATATTCAGTTATGTGCCACACAAATTCTGCATAACTTTCATGGAGAAGTTCCTCAAACCATGAAAGAACTAACTAGTTTGGCTGGTATTGGTAGAAAAAGTGCTAATGTCATTCTTTTAGAAGTATTTGGCATTGCTGAAGGAATTGCAGTAGACACTCATGCAAAAAGAATTTCCCATTTAATTGGTCTTTCTCAAGAAAAAGAACCCGAAAAAATAGAGCAAGATTTATTAACGATATTTCCAAAAAAATATTTAAAAGACATTAACCATCTTTTTGTATGGCATGGAAGAAACACTTGTATTGCTAGAAAACCAAAATGTGAAATATGTCCTATCCGTGACCTTTGTCATTTTGCTTCCCATAAAAAGACAATGAATTGACAAAACACAAATAAAGATATATATTTTACCTAAATAAAATTTTAGGAGGTATTTTTATGTTAAAAAACAAATCACTTATGGTAACCATTTGTTTTATTCTTTTTTTATCCCTTATCTGTCCTATAGTAAGATCAGAAAACGAAACAAAGGATATGACAGCCAATGAACTAACAGTAGAAACTACCCATTTAATCAATGAAGATCCAGAAGCTACTACTAATACTAATCAATCTAGCCTGACCGATGAAAATCTAAAAAAAGGTGATGTTTATCTAAGTGGTGACCATGTTACTGTAGATTACATTGTCGATGGAAATTTGTTCATCATAGCCAATACTGTTACCATTAACTCACAAATTGGCGGAGATGCCTTCATTTGTGCTAATACCGTTAACATTGGTGAATCTGGTTATATCTTTAGTAATCTATTTACAGTCGCTAAACATGTTACCATCAATGGTCTTGTTTATGACCTATATTCTATTTCGCAAATCACAACCATTACAGGCGCTGTTTATCGTGATATTCGAATCAATGCTAATATCGTTCATCTTTCTGGTACAATTGGAAGAAATGCTTTTATCAAGTGTGCTAACCTTAATTTTCCTCAATCTACTCATGAACTAGATGAAGAAAAAACAAAAACAACTTCCTCCTGTCAAATTACTGGTGATCTACACTATACTGCAATACAAGAAGCCTCTATTCCAGAAGGAACAGTAAAAGGAGAAATACAATTCACATCTAAAGATTTATCTCATGGTAATTACCTGCAAAAAAACATGATTTCTATTGCTTCTCTTGTCATTATTGTTGTTATCATTTGGTTAATCAGTTTATGGATTGCCCCTAAATTCTTTAAAAATATAACTTCTTTAATTACCACTAAAAAACTTATACTAACGATCGGATTGGGAATACTAGCACCAATTGTTATTTTCCTTATATCTATTTTATTCCTTATGTTTAAACTAACTTTCTCTTTTGGATTATTACTATTGCTTACTTTATTTATTTTCATGGCTATTAGTACTTCGATTTTTATTATGGCTATTAACCATGTTATTTGTCATCAATTAAAAATTCAAAAAACAATTGCTGTATTCGGCATGTTAATTATAAGTACTATTACGTTATCTTTACTTGCCCTAATTCCTTATGTTGGTTCTTTTATCCGTATAATTGCTCTTGTTCTAGGTTTAGGAATGCTGATTGGTCATTTTGTATTCAAAGATACATGTAAAACAGAAACAATCAACTAATGATAAAAAAGATTCACAAAACAGATAACTCATCTGTTTGTGAATCTTTTTGGCTTAACCTTTTAATTCGTCAATAATTGTTTTAAAATCATTAGCCATAACAATAGCTGTTCCTGAAACTAAAATATCTACACCAGCTTTTTTTACAGCAGGAGCTGTTCTCAAATTAATTCCTCCATCTGCTTCAATATCTAATTCTAACTTTTGCTCCTCTCTATATTGTTTTAACTTTACTATTTTTTTTAACATATCTGTCATTAATGTTTGTCCACCTTTTCCTGGTTCTACTGTCATCACTAAACATAAATGAATATATGGTAAAAACTCATATACTTCTTTTATGTCTGTACTTGGTTTGATGGAAATTCCTACTTTACAATGATTGTTTTTAATATATTGTATCATTTCATAAACCTCTTGTTTACTTCTACAAGCCTCTAAATGAAAGGTTATGATATTAGGCTCTACTGCAAGAAAATCATCCACAGCTGTTTTTATGTCTTCTACCATTAAATGTACATCTAATGGTAAATTGGAAATTCTTTTTAAATAAGTTACATTTTCTAACATTTTTTGATACGTATTTTTCTCTACAAATTTTCCATCCATCACATCGATATGAAAATAATCTGTTTTTGCCATTTCTAGTTTGAGCAATGCTGTTGCCTCTTCTCCTTCTTTAATAGATAATATGGATGTTGAAACTTCTACCATTTTTTTCTTTCCTCCTTTTGTTTTAATTCGTTTTTTATTTTACAAAATGTGTCATATCTTATTTGTGTAATTTCTCCTTTTTTTATAGCTTTTTTAATACCACAGTTTTCTTCTTTCATATGTGTACATCCTACAAATTCACATTCTGCTATCTTATCCTTAAATTCTATAAAATAGTTAGCTAAATCTTTGCTTTCCATTTCATCTAAAGAAAATGTCGAAAATCCAGGCGTATCTGCAATATAAGTATTTTCATCGATAGCATACAATTTGATTATGGTTGTGGTATTTTTCCCTCTCTGATTTCTTTGACTAATTTCTCCTTCTAATGTCATATTTTGATTAAAAATCCCATTGATTAAAGTGGATTTTCCTACACCAGAATTGCCTGAAAATGCACTAATATGATTTTTCAATGCTTGTTTTAATGGTTCCAATCCTATTTTACTTTTGGCTTCTGTCTCCAATACGCTATAGCCTATTTCTTCATATCGTTTTCTTATTTTCCTAAACTGTTCCTTTTCATCTAAGTCAATTTTATTGAATACAATTAATGACTTTATTCCTAAAAATTCAGCAAAAGCTAATTGCTTATCTAATAATAACAAATCTGGTTTTGGATTTTTACTAGAAACAACAAACACAATTTGCGTAATATTAGCTAGTTTCGGTCTTTTTATATATACCTTTCGTTCTAATATTTTATCAATCACTGCCTTTTGCTTTTTTTCATCAATTATAGCAAACTCAACAAAATCCCCCACTACTGGCGATACTTCTTCCTTTTTTAATTTTCCTCTTGCCATCGCTTCATAAATTATTCCTACATCCCTTTTGTCTTGTTTTGTTTCTGTTATTACACCGAATTTGCTTAGGAATATGGGAAGATATCTTGTATAAATTAGCCCTATTTTCTACAATAATTCCTTGCATTTTTCCTCCTTGTTTTTTATGTCAATGGTTGGTGAAAAGTCTAGTTGGTAAATCATTCAAGTTACCAACTAGACTTTTTTAAAAGTTTATTGATGTTGTATTATTGAAATTTATATCTTCTGAACGTGTCCACTTTTCTCCAGTACTGTCTGTTATAATTAACTCGACTTTTACTATGCCTTTTCCTGAAATTTGTGCTAATTTATTGGTTGTATTTTTATCTACATTAGAATCAGTATAGACAACATGGTTATCTACTTTTAATTCAACTTTTACTGTTTTTACCACTTGGTTTGTTGTATTAGTATTTTCATTTTCTTCTTCCTTATATCCTTGTGTTATGCTTTTAATATTGATCGATACAGAAACATTTTTTGTTTCTACTAATTTATTAACAGTAATGGTAATAGTGGTTCCCTCATCTACTATTTTTCCACTTTCTATACTTTGTTTCAACACTATACCATTATCTTTTGATGAATTTTCATCATATGCTACATTAACTTTTAGACCTAACGCCTCAAGTGTCTTTTGTGCATTTGCTTCTGATTGACCTGCTACACTAACTACACTAACTTGTTTAATTCCTGTTCCTAGACTTACATGTATTTTTATACTATCTCCTGCAACAACTTCTGTATCTGGTACTGTGTCTTGACTAATGACAAATCCTTGTTTGACTGTTTTGCTCGTTTCTTCTATGACTTCTGCTTTTAATTTAGCTTCTTCTATTAACTGAATGGCCTCTTCTTTTTCTTTTCCCTTTACATTTGGTACCGTTGTTTTTTCTTGCCCTTTACTCACGATAACTGTTACTGTACTGCCTTCTTTTACTTTATTAAATCTTTCCATATATATTGGCTTTTGGGAAATAATATAACCTTCTGGTACTTCTTTATGATATTCTTCTTTTTCTACCTCAAATTGTAACTTAGCTTCTTCAACTTCCTTTTGTGCTTCTTCTTTTGACAATCCTACTATATTAGGCATTTCTACTTCAGCAGGATTCGTTGCATTAAGTACTGCTAGTGTCCCTCCTAAACTTAAAGAAAATAACAGAATTAATCCCATCATTATACTAATGCCTTTATGCTTTTTTATCCATTTAGTAAATTTCCTTCCTTCTTCATGTCTGCTAGCACCTCTATTTTCTATTTCTCCATACTGATTTAAGTTGATTTTTTGCGTTCTTGCTGTTGCATCATATGCTAATTCCTCCACAAAATCTCCTTCTGGATTTTTCAACGACTTTTTTAAATCCTCTAACATTTCTGTTGCTGATTGATATCTTAATGTAACATCTTTTTGTAAGGCCTTCATAATAATTTTATTGATAGCTACTGGTATATTAGGATTCATCTCAATTGGTTCTTCTGGTTCTTCTTGCATATGTTTCAAGGCTACAGATACAGGAGTATCTGCATCAAATGGTACTTTACCAGTTAGCATTTCATACATTACTACACCTAAAGAATATAAGTCTGACTTAGCATCAGTAAAGCCTCCTCTAGCATGTTCTGGAGAAAAATAATGAACTGAACCTATTGTTGTTCCAAAAGCAGTAATGGTTGAATTAGATACTGCTTTGGCAATACCAAAATCAGTTACTTTGGCCACACCATCTTCGGTAATAATAATATTATGTGGTTTTATATCTCTATGTACAATATTATTTCTATGAGCTATTTCTAAAGCAGAGGCAATCTGAATAGCTACATTAACTGACCATTTCCATGGTAGTGGTCCTCTTTCTTCGATAATTATTTCTTTTAGTGTTTTTCCTTGTATTAGTTCCATGACAATGTAATATAAATTTCCTTCTGCTCCTACATCATAAATAGAAACAATATTAGCATGTGTTAATCTTGCTGCTGATTGTGCCTCTGCTTCAAATCGTTTAATAAATTCTTCATCTGTTGTAAATTCATCTCTTAATATTTTTACTGCTACATTTCTTTTTAACACTTTGTCAGTAGCTTTATAAACTGTAGACATTCCGCCATTTCCTATCTTTTCGATTATTTCATATCGATTTCCTAATAGCTTTCCTTCTAAATTCATATTTATCTCTCCTGTTTATATATTTTTTATGATAACAACGGTTATATTGTCATATCCGCCATTCTGATTGGCTATTTCTACTAACTCTTTTGGTGCTTGTTCTATATCTTTTTTGGCTAGTCTAAAAATCTCTTCTTGTGATACTAAATTGGTTAGTCCATCTGAACTCATTACGATAATATCTTCTTTTAAAAATCCTTTTACCATGACATCAGGCTCTACAAATGCATTACATCCTAATGCTTTTATTAACATATTTTTTTGTGGATGATGTGTTGCTTCTTCTTGGGTGATAGTTCCATCTTTTACTAATTTTTGAACATAACTATGGTCTTGCGTTAGTTTTCTCATAAATTCTTTTCTAATTCGATAGATTCTACTATCTCCTACATGTCCAATAAATGCTCTATTATTATATATTAAACAAATTTCTAAAGTAGTACCCATTCCTTCTAATTCTTTACTTTGTTTTGCTTTTTCATAGACTACCATATTGGCATATTCCATAGCACTTCCTACTAATTGAATAATATTATCTTTGTCCTTATGGATTTCTTTAAAGTTATTTTCTATATAACTTCTTGCTGTTTGTATCGCTAATTCACTAGCAATTTCTCCTCCATTATATCCGCCCATACCATCGGCTAACATATATAATTGCACTTCATCTATTGAATCAGACAAGTAATAATAATCTTGATTATTTTCTCTGACTTTTCCTATATCTGATTTTGCATAAGCCTTTATCATTTTTTCACCTCGTTCCTTTATGCTCTTATCTTTATTTTATATCATAATTTTATATTTTTTGCAATTCTTTTATCCATTTTATTTTTAATCCAAGGATTTTTCTTAACAAAAAAATCAAATAGTTTTGCCAAACCCCTTAACCATATGTTATAATTAATCATCATAAGAAAGGAGCTTTCACATGAATAATACCTATTTAGAAAAATTAGAATTTCATCAAATTATCAACAAAGTAAATCAATTTTGTTGTACTTCTCAAGGGAAAGAGCTTGCCTCAAAATTAGTACCTCATCACCAAATTCATAAAGTAGAAAAACTGTTACAAGAAACGCGGAGAAGCGGTAAACTTATCTTATCGTAATGGTTTTCCTTCTTTCTATGAAATACCTAATATTACCATAGCATTAAAAAAATTAGAAAGTAATTGTCCTTTATCGAGCCAATCTCTTTTACATCTTGTGCACATTTTTACTTTATCTCAAGCGTTAAAAGATTATATTCATCAAGATTTTTTAAACATGTCAGATTACCCTATCTTACAACATTTATTTTCCCATTTATATGCCAACAAAAGTGTAATTGACAAAATCTTAGGATGCATTTTAGATGAAAATACTATCGATGACAAAGCTTCTCCTTTTTTATATTCTCTTAGAAAAGAAAAGAAAAAATTAGAACAAGATATCCGTACAAAATTAAATGATATGATTCACTCTTCTACCTATTCCAAATATATCCAAGAAAATATCGTTACTATACGAAATAATCGATTTGTCATTCCCATAAAAGAAGAATATCGTTCTCAAATTAAAGGATTTATTCATGATATTTCTTACTCTGGCTCTACAGTTTTTATTGAACCCATTTCTATTTTTGAAATGAACAATGAATTACATCATTTAACAAGGGAAGAAAGCTTAGAAATCGAAAAAATCTTACAAGAATTAACTACATTATTCACTCCCTATGTACACGAATTAGCACAAGATGTTACTATTATTGGTCAATTAGATTTTATTTTTGCCAAAGCCAAATTCTCTCAATCCATAAAAGGAACAACACCTATTATTCATACCCAAAAAGAAATTCATTTAAAAAATGCGAGACATCCTCTAATCGATAACGATAAAGTTGTTCCCATTTCTTTACATTTAGGAAATGACTATTCTATCTTATTAATTACTGGACCTAATACTGGAGGAAAGACTGTTGCCTTAAAAACCATTGGCTTACTCACTTGTATGGCTTGTAGTGGTCTAAATATTCCTTGTGATGAACATTCTAGTCTTTGTGTTTTTGACCATATTTTTGCCGATATTGGTGATGATCAAAGTATCTCAGATTCATTAAGTACCTTTTCTTCGCATCTACTAAATATTGTTGATATCACCAAGCATGCTACTTCCAACTCCCTTGTTTTAGTCGATGAATTAGGCTCTGGTACTGACCCATTAGAAGGGGCTAATTTAGCCATTAGTATATTAGATTATTTTCAATCTACTGGCTGTCTGACTATAGCTACCACTCATTACCAAGAATTAAAACAATATGCCCTAGTAACCCATGGATTTGAAAATGCCTCTGTAGAATTTGATCTTTCCACATTAAGTCCTACTTATCAACTATTAGTTGGAATTCCTGGTAAAAGCAATGCGTTTGCCATTAGTAAAAAATTAGGATTAGATGAAAAAATCATTGCAAAAGCCCAGTCATTGATGACAACTAACCAAATAGATATGGAAAATTTATTAAAAAATATTTATGAAGATAAAATAGCCATAGAAAAAGAAAAATCAGAAATTTCTCTTACCTTGAAACAAGTTACTGATTTACGAAAAGCATTAGAAAAACAAAGTGAAGAAGCCAAGCATCAGGAAAAAGATATACTCGATACCGCTAAAATAAAGGCACGAAATATTTTATTAGACGCCAAAGAAGAAGCTAATAAAATCATTAAACAAATGCATCTTTCCTCAGAAAAAAAACACTTAGAACATGCTAGAAATTCTCTTAATGAAAAACTCAGAACATTGCAACTAGTCAATTCCAGCAATGCACCTAAAAATATTCATGATGCTTTAGAACCAAAACATATCCAACCAAATAGAGAAGTTTTTGTTACCTCTATTGGACAAAATGGAATAGTTCTTTCCCATATATCCAAATCCAATGAAGTTCAAGTTCAAATTGGAAATTTAAAAATGAGTGTTCCCATAAAATATTTAACCCTACCTCATCCATCTTCAA
Source organism: uncultured Clostridium sp. (assembly GCA_947568535.1). Classification (GTDB taxonomy): domain Bacteria; phylum Bacillota; class Clostridia; order TANB77; family CAG-508; genus CAG-269. Next base: position 18,612 of record CANOPF010000026.1, read on the forward strand.
AAATACATACTTCACAACCAGAAAAAAATCGTTCACAACAACACATGTCTAAAACAAAAACAGTAAAATCAGAAATACATGTGATTGGTTTAACTGTTGAAGAAGCTATTTTTGTTATTGATAAATTTTTAGATGATGCTTCTCTTGCTGGACTACCATCTGTTCGTATTGTTCATGGAAAAGGAACAGGAAAATTAAGAATTGGCATTCATGCCTTTTTAAGCACTCATCCTCATGTCAAAACTTTCCGCTTAGGAACTTACGGTGAAGGCGAAATGGGAGTCACCATTGTTCAACTAAAATAATATAAAAACTTGATCAATTTTCTTATTAATAAATTGATCAAGTTTTTTCTAAATATATTTTTCTATTTCGATAACCATTCTTCCACTTCGTGTTGTACCAGAAAATTGTTTAATAACAAACCTTCCTTTTCCTCTAATGGTAATTACATCCTGTAATTTTATTTGTTTAGAAGCTTTGGTTACATTTTGTCCATTAATAAACACTCTTTCTTGTTGAATTATTTGATTAGCTTTACTCCTAGAAGTTCTTGCTAAATCTGAAACAAAATTATCTAATCGCAAAGAAGGGACAATGATTTTAACTTGCTCTACTTTTACTTCTCTTTTTCGCAAATTTTGAATCTCTTCTATGCTAATCTGACTATTTTCGAATCGAGTTAACGATGGTAATTGTTGTTTCAATATCTCAGCAAAATCTTCTACGGTAATTATGTCAGCACCTTCTGGATACACAATAATGTCTCCTACTTTTTCTCTTTTTAATCCTAATTTAACGATTCCTCCTAAATAATTTCGATGAAAATATTCTCCATGCAGTTCCTGTGGTAAACAAACTCTAACTATTTTTACCCATTTAGTATAATTTTTTTCTAACATTATTTCCTCATATTTTTCTGGATACAAAATAACCACTTTTCTTTCAGAGTCTTCATACCCTCCATAAAATTTATATGGTTCAAATTTTATTTTGTTAAAAAAATTCTCCACTAAAGATAATTGATACATCGTCAAAAAATCTGTATATTCTATTTTACCTCTTGTTTTAACAAACTCTATTTTATCTAATATTTGCGATAAACAGATTTTATCTTCTTGTCTTCGATAATCTTTTAATAATAATTGTTTATCCATTTTTCTCCCTTCCTAACATTAAGTCTTGTATAATCTTTTTTTCATCTACCCCATAAATTTGTTCTAATTCTTCTACACTTCCATGTTCAATATATTTATCGGGATAAGCATAATGGCTTATATTAACTCCTTGTAAGTTTTCTTCTATAATAATCTCTTGAATAGCTGTAGCTAATCCATTCATGATGGTTCCATCCTCTATGGTAATAACATGTTTTGTTTTTTCTATTGACTTCTTTATCATGTCTTTATCTATTGGTTTTAAAAATCTGGCATTGATTACTTCTATGGTTTTTTCTTTTTGCTGTTTTTCCATTACTTCTGCTATTTTCATTGCCTTTGTTACCGTTTTTCCTATAGCAATAATACTTAGGTGTTTTCCTTCTTTTAACTTTTCTGCTTTTCCCCACACTAGTTTCTCTTGTTTTTCTATTTTATATTCATCTTCTCCTCCTCTTGGGTATCGAAGAACAACTGGTTTATTTAAATTGATGGCAAATTCTAGCATTTGTTCTAATTCCTTAAAATTTTTTGGTGCCATAATGGTTAAATTAGGCACTAATCGAAAAAAAGACATATCAAGTGTTCCTTGATGTGTTTCTCCATCTGCTCCTACTACTCCTGCTCTATCTACACACATGATAACTGGTAATTCTTGCATTGCTACATCATGAATCACTTGATCATATGCTCTTTGATAAAAAGATGAGTAGATTGGCACAACAGGAGTCATTCCTTCTTTTGCCATTCCTGCTGCTACACCAATAGCATGCTGTTCAGCAATACCTATGTCAAAAAATCGGTTGGGAAATTTTTGGGCAAAATAGGTAAGACCAGTTCCATCTTTCATTGCTGCTGTAATGGCTACTATTTTTTCATTATTTTTTGCTAGTTGTACTAATTTTTCTCCCATCACTTTTGCATAATCTTTTTTCTTATTTTTCTTGCTCATTCCTGTCGCTAAATCAAATGGTCCTGTGGCATGAAATTTATCTGGATTTTGTTCTGCTATGGTATATCCCTTTCCCTTTTTAGTTAACACATGAATTAATACTGGTCCGTCCAATTGTTTACTAATTTTTAACATTCTTTCTAACTCTTCTATATCATGTCCATTGACTGGTCCTAGATAACGAAATCCTATATCTTCAAAAAACATTTTTGGTATCACTAATTGCTTAATACTTCGTTTCACTCTTTGTACAATTTTTACTACTGGTTTTCCTATACCTGGTATGGTTAAAAGATATTTCTTAACTATATCACTCGATGTATTATATGTTTTTTTCGTTCGTAACTTACTTAATAACATACTAATGCCACCTATATTCTTAGCAATACTCATTTCATTATCATTTAATACAACCGTCATCTTTGTTTTACTCCATCCTGCATCATTTAACGCTTCTAATGCCATTCCTCCTGTTAACGCTCCATCTCCTATTACGGCCAATGTAGCATAATTTTCTCCTTTTAGATCTCTTGCTCTTGCCATGCCAAGTGCTGCTGATATGGAGGTACTACTATGTCCTGTATTAAAACAGTCTGTATCTGATTCTTTACTTTTTGGAAATCCTGCGATCCCATTTAATTTTCTTAATGTTTTTAATTCTTCTCTTCTTCCTGTTATGATTTTATGTACATAGGTTTGATGTCCTACATCC
>CANOPF010000027.1 GCA_947568535.1 uncultured Clostridium sp.
TTGGCTTCTTTTTCTTTTTTTGCTTGTTCAAATTTGTATTTTCCATAGTTCATAATTTTACAAACTGGTGGATTGGCATGGGGAGCTACTAATACTAAATCTAAGTTTTTATTTTCTGCCTTTTCTAACGCTTCTTCTAATGAAATTACGCCTGCCTTTTGTCCATTATCCTCTATCAATTGTACTACTTTTGCTCTAATTTGTCTGTTGATTGGTAATTCTTGTTTGATTGAAAACACCTCCATAAAATTAAAAATTTGACTTAGTTACAAGTCAAATCAAGAATAAGCCCTAAGTACAATACTTTGGATTTATTTAATTTCTAACCTTTTTCCTTACTTGGATTAGGTGAGAAGTTTGACTTCTTCTTGTAACGCATTTGATTATACTTTATTTTTACAACTTTGTCAAGGATTTATACCAAATTTCTTTTATTCTTTATGTCTTTGATCGTTATTCTTCCTCCTTTCGGTATGTTAAAATCTCAAATTGGTTCTTTTGATCAAATTTTATTTTAATCACTTTAGTAAAATTATTTAAACATGGCTTACCATATTCTTGAATAATCATACTTGCTTGCACTTGTTTTAATGTATCAAATGTATGCATAAATCCCATACCTGTTCCTCCTTCATCAGCATGAGTTGTACTTGGTTTTTTACCTAAATTAGTTAGTATTTCTTGTTCAAATTCAATACCTGAATCATAAATATACAAACTATAAACCCCCTCTATGATACCTAATCTTACTAAAATACTTCTATTTTGATTATCTGCATGTTGAATAGCTATGATAGCATTACGAATATGATCAGCAATTAAGATTTCTAATTTTTCTCTACTAATATAATGATTGATCATATATTGAATCTTTCCTGTAATTTGAACTTGAAAATCTATTTTATTTTTTCTGCATTCTGATTGCATATAACTTAACATATCATCAATTTCTGTAATATTTGTTTTTACTAGTTCTACTATGATTTCTGTTTGTAACTCTTTGGTTATGTTTTTCAATCTATTGGTAATGTCAGCTTCCATACCAATTTCGCTTTTTAAGGTTAACTTGTCTAGCTTATATTATAAAGATTTTTGTTTATGAATGATTGAATGACTAATTTTGCTAAAATTTAAATTTTCGTTTTCTAATTCCTCAATTTCTCGTTTTTTCTTATCTAATTCTTGCTTAGTTTCTTTTAATTCTTGTACTAACAAGTTGTGTTTATAGTATAGTTGTAATGATTTTTGGATCGTAACAAACATAATAATGATGAAAAGAATTAATGCTATACCAAAAGTTTTTGCAATTTCTTCACTAAAATTAGATAAAGTCATGATAGTTAACAGGATAATTGAGCTAATATTCAGAATGGATATATCTAGATATTCATCATTTAATTTCTTTTGAAAAAAGGATATTCCTTTCTCCAGTTTCCTAATTTTTACAAATCTATATACAAATAGTATATAAATAAAAATGATGATACTTATATTCACATAATCATTTTTTGCCTGAATGATAAAAAAGAGAAAAAAACTAATCCATATACTGATAGAATATAAGATATAATTGATAGTCAAGGATATACATATAATAAACATCGAATAGATGAATTTATTTTTGGTCATTTGGGCAAACCATAAACTAACGAATATTCCCTGACTTATTATACTATAGAAAAAACCAAATGTGCTTTTTATCCATTTGCTCATAACAGAAATCAGCACAATACTGATCCCCATAAATATTATTCTTTTCATCGTTAATGTCATTGTATTTCTTGTTAATCTTAATCCAATATAATATGTACATAAACTGATAAAACATATTTTTATCATATCTGCCATAACTTGTATCTCTTCTAATTCCCTTATATATTCCATTTTAAACTCCATTTTTTGTTTCTTATCTTACTACCTATTGTTTGTATTATATATAAAAATAGAAAGATAATCAATACAAGTTTTTTTAACTTGTATGACTATCTTTTTCTTATGTCTAATTAAATCCAGTGACTAAACCATTTCCAAAATGCATAATACCATTCCATGTTATCACCACCTTTTCTATTTCGTTTGTTTTCCTTGTTGCTAATAAAAAAGTACCATTTATTACGCACAAACAAACGGTATTCTTTAATAGAAAAAAATGGCGAAAAATAAAAAAATCTAGTATTTTTATACTAGATCATCTTTTTTATCTTATCTACATAATAATAAATAAACTCCATTGGTGTAGGAATTCCTGTTTCGTAATTGACTCTGGCTGTATAATAAGTAGTTAAATCTTCAATGGACGAAACCCTCCAAGCATGAATAATAGCATTTTGTATTCCATTGGTAATGGTATTACCAGATTTTTTATAGATTTTAGTCAAATGTTGAATAACATTCATCTCACTATTTTCATGTTTGATTAAATAGAAAATAGCATCATGAACATATTGTCTTCCTTTTAATTTGGCTGTTACACCAATCAAATCTAACTCTTGGTAAATATAATCAGATATCCTATTTTCATTTTCTTTCCACTCTTCCTTTAACGTTTCTATGGTTCGTTTTGGTTCTATCTCTCTTAAACTAAGAAATCGATTTAACACATAGTCACAAGAATAACGAGGATGATCTTTATATAAAATAAGATCCGCTCCTTGTCTATGAAGAATATCATAAGTTCTTTTTGAATTGACATGGGTTGTTACAATAACAATTGGTTGATAGGCTAATGTTAATTTTCTTAATTCTGATAAAAATTCTAGAGCATCACTATTTCCTGTTCGACTATTGTTTAGTTCCAAATCCAATATAATTCCTTCTGGATGTTTTAATTTTACCCAGTTTAGTCCTTCAATATCCGAATCAGTCAAGGCTACTAATTCAATGTCATTTCTACCATTAATATGTTGAACAAAATGCTGGCAATCATGAACATCATCTTCTATAATAAGTATTTTCATGGGTTTCACTTTCATCATTTTCCTCCTTATGTTTACAATATACCATATTTTCTCATTCAATACCATATTAGCATAAAATATTTTTCTATCTTATTCTTGTCTTTTTTCGATAAAATGAACCAAAAGTACAAGGAGGAACTAAGATAACTATGAATCATACGACAAACAAAATAGATTGTGAAAAAGCAGAACAAAAAGAACGAGGAAAAAGAATTCGAAATATTCGAGAAAATGAATTACATATGAATAAAACGCAACTAGCCAAAGAAATTGGTGTTTCTGGTCAATTTTTAGGATTAGTAGAGGAAGGTAAAGGAAACTTAGTCTATAAAAGCTTAAAAAAATTAAGAAATTTAAGTGGACATTCAGCTGATTATATTCTCTATGGTCTAGATGATAAAATCATCCAAAAAACGCAAAAATATTTAGAAAATTATTCTGAAGCTCAAATTATTAATGCTATAGAAATGATTAAAGAAATTAATCTTTTTATCAAAAGCAACTAATTCATCGTTAGTATTGTCTTTAGTTATAAAATATTTGTGTTTTATCTATTTATTTTAATAGATTATATTGACTTGTCTACTTTTCTTTGGTAAAATGTTTATGTAAAATATTGGAAAAGGAGACAGAAAATGTTTACAAATTATTTTATTTATTTCAACACCTTACCAAAGAGTCAAAAATTTGATCAACTTTTCACTATACTTATGTTTGTTTTTACCCTTTTTGCTATTGGTGAATGTTTATCCTATTTAAAATCAAAATACTTAACCATAGATAAAAATTCTTTATGGCAAAGAATTTTAAAAAAACTTTAATTTATTACACAAAAAGTTCTATTAGAGATTTTCCTCTAAGATAGAACTTTTTTTGCTAGACATAAAATACATAATAAAAAATTAATCCTATTGATTGAATAATAAAAAGATTTAACATATTGGATGTAAGTAAATTATTGGTTGCTTCTACTACTCCTAATAACTCATTACTTTTTTGTTCTTTATAATGTTTTTGTGCTTCAAAAAAAGTAATTAATTCTGGAATGCTTGTAATAAATCCTAGCAAAATTCCTATGATCGTTTGTGAAAGAGAAAATTGATGACATAAACTATTCAACGTCTCTCCTAATTGTTCACCAATAACATAGAGTAAAATTCCTGTACCAATTAAAATTCCTATATACCATATAGTCTTTCTTGTATTCCCTTTTTCCTTCTTTCCCTCTTGTTCTATTTGTTTCTGAATTTGTTTATCTTCTTTTTCTAGGTATACCTGATGAGCATTGTTATTTAAAAATCGAAATAATATATGCAATGTTAGAAAAATAGGTACAACCCACAAGTTCATTTCTTTAGTCGTTCCCACTAAAATTAATGGAATAACAATCGTAATCAAAACCAACACCATATCTACTCTTATCGCTTGATTCCTCAATGCTTTTTTATTTTTATTGCCAATAATTGAAGCAATATATTGAATAAAATTAATCACATTAGAACTTAATATATTAAACACACTTGTACTGATTAACCCATTAATACTAGAAATGCCAATGGTTAAAAGCTCTGGCATAGAAGTAGCATATCCTGCTATATTGCCTATCGTCTTAGGTTTTAAATCTAAATTTTCCGCCAACTTTCTAAGCACACTAACTAAAATATATTTAGCAATTAACACAATTAATCCTGAATAAAGAAACAGTTCTACCACCTTAATAAACATTTTGTATCTCCTTTTTTGTTTTTATTTTTCCCAATTTATTGCTAATTATGAAAAAATATAGTATAATTGCTTCATTAATAAAGAAAAAAGAAAATGGGAGGTAATTATGCTAGATATTAAATGGCTAAGAGAAAACCCTGCGTTAGTTAAAGAAAATATAAAAAAGAAATTTCAAGATGCTAAACTGATTTTGGTAGACGAAGTCATTGACTTAGATAAAAAAAATAGAGAAGTTAAATTGAATGGAGATAACTTAAGAGCAGAAAGAAAAAACTTAAGTAATCAAATTGGAAATTTTATGAAAGCTGGTCAAAAGGAAGAAGCTGAAAAAATAAAAAGACAAGTTAATGAAATTAATAGAGAATTAGAAAAAAATGAAAAATTAGAACACACCTATGCAGAAGAAATAAAAACAAGAATGATGAAAATTCCTAATATCATGCATGACTCTGTACCGATCGGAAAAGATGATAGCGAAAATATTGAAATACAAAAATATGGTGAACCCCTTATTCCTGATTATGATATTCCTTTTCATGGTCAAATTTTAGAAAATCTTGGTGGACTCGATCTAGATAGTGCTAGACGAGTTGCTGGAAATGGCTTTTATTATTTAATGGGAGATGTAGCAAGACTTCATTCAGCTGTATTAACCTATGCTAGAGATTTTATGATTAATAAAGGATTTATGTATTGCATTCCTCCTTTTATGATACGTTCTGATGTGGTAACTGGTGTAATGAGTTTTGAAGAAATGGATGCCATGATGTATAAAATAGAAGGTGAAGATTTATACTTAATTGGTACTAGTGAGCACTCCATGATTGGTAAATTTAAGGATCAAATACTAAAAAAAGAAGATATGCCTTACACAATAACTTCTTATTCTCCTTGTTTCCGAAAAGAAAAAGGTGCTCATGGAATTGAAGAACGTGGTGTTTACCGCATCCACCAATTCGAAAAACAAGAAATGATTGTCGTTTGTGAGCCTGAACAATCTTGGGAATGGTACAATAAGATGTGGTCATATACTGTAGAGTTTTTTAGGAGTATGAATATTCCTGTAAGAACATTAGAATGTTGCAGTGGAGATTTAGCCGATTTGAAAGCTAAATCTTGTGATATTGAGGCTTGGAGTCCAAGGCAAAAAAAATACTTTGAAGTAGGAAGTTGTTCTAACTTAACTGATGCTCAAGCTCGTCGATTAGGTATTCGTATAAAAGGCGAAAACGGAAATTACTTTGCTCATACCTTAAATAACACAGTAGTTGCCCCTCCTCGTATGTTAATTTCAATTATGGAAAACCATTATCAACCAGATGGCAGTGTAATAATCCCAGAAGTTTTAAGACCTTATATGGGTGGCTTAGAAAAAATCACGAAAGGTAAAATCTAATGATGTTGATCAAAAATCCTAAATTTGAAGTTTCTGCTGTTAGACCAAATCAATATCCTGCTAATGGTCTACCAGAGATTGTATTAGTAGGAAAATCTAATGTAGGAAAATCCAGTTTTGTTAATACAATGATTCAGAGAAAAAAACTGGCTAGAACCAGTAGTGAACCTGGTAAAACTCGACAAATTAACTTTTATAATATGGATAATTGTTTCTATTTTGTTGATTTGCCAGGTTATGGCTATAGCAAAATGTCAAAAAAAGAGCAAGAACAAGTAGGAAAATTTATTGAACAATACTTATTTCACCGAAAAGAAATATGTTTGATTATTTTTTGTTTGGACATTAGGCACAATCCTACTGAAAATGATCGATTGATGTATCATTATATTATTTCTTCTGGTTTACCTTGTCTAATTTTAGCCAATAAGGCGGATAAAATTGCTAAAACTAAAGTAGATGATTGTGTTAAACATTTACAAAAGCAATTAAATCCTCTTGGCGATATCATTACTTTGCCTTTTTCTTCAGAACGAAAAATTTATCAAGATGATGTTTGGTATTTTATTGAACAATATTTGAAATAATACATATGAATAGGGTAGTGAATGATTCACTACCCTATCCTATTTTTTAGCAACAACATTTGCATTTGCATTTTTTTTCCTTTTTTCTGTTACATAACATTAAGATAATTGTTAAAACTAATAATAGTGCTAATACAACAGCTAAAACAATAACAGCTGGTAATGCTAAAAGTATAGCGGCAGATAATGCTGCACCGATAATAATCCCAATGACTAATGCTAATGCTGTTAATAATATAATGGCTACAATTCCTAGACAATTTCTTTTTTTGCAACATTTTTCTTCGCGATTATCATAGCAATATATCGTTTCTTGTGGCTCCACGTTCAAGTCACCTCCAATATAGTACCTTGTTTGATACTATATTATATTGTATGTCATTTTTTGTCGTTTGGTGACTCTATCTTCCCTTCCCTTCCTCTATTTTTTTAGTTATGGCTTTTATTGCTTTTTCTCTTGGTAAAATAATGACATGTTCACATCCTTGGCATTTTAATTTAAAATCAACACCAATTCTTGTGATTTTCCACAGTTTACTTCCACAAGGATGTTGTTTTTTTGTTCTTACGATATCTCCTATTTGATATTCCACTCCTACATCCCCATTTCTTTTATCGCTTTTTCAAATCGCTTGGCTATTCTGTCTTTGCCCAAAACCTGCATAATTTCAAACATATCTGGTGTGTTAGTTCTTGCTGTTAAAGCTACTCTTAATACTGTACTTACATCTCCAACATGTGCTTTATATTGGCCTGGATTAGCTTTAAATTCTTTTACTTCTTTGGCATATCCCATTTCACCTGCTAATTCTTTAATGTGGTCAAACCATACTTGTTTATCTTGAGATAAATCCTCATATTTTTCCAGATACAATGTTAGAATCTTTGTAATTTCCTCTTTATGGTTAATTACTTGATATGGATATTCTTGTGGTCTATCATTAAATTTTTCATCATACATATAGTCTATATTTTCTTTTACTTCAGACCATTTAGAAATATCTTTTCTTGGCTTTTTATTTTCTCTTTCAATACCCAATACTTTTAGCGCATAGGCTTTATCAGCTAACATTTCAGTTAATTCTTTATCATGTTTTTGTGCCCACTTTAAGGTTTCTTCATATACTTTTTCCGCTGTCATTCTAGATATAACCGTTTTTCCTACATCTAACAATTTTACCATATCGAATAATGCACCACTTACACTCATCTTTTTGATTTGAAATTCAAATTCTTTCATATCCTTGTCTGGGTTAGCTCTTCGCCAATTTTCAAAAGTTGAATTGGCGATATTTAGCAAATACTCTTTTACTGCTTCTTCTGGAATCCCTTCTTTTTCATAATAACTAACAGCTGCTTCTGCATCTTTTCTCTTACTTAATTTTCTCTTATTTCCTTGATCATTTTTCATAATGGGAGCAATATGGGCATACTTAGGTGCCTTAAAGCCTAACTCATGGAATAATTGTAAATGTAATGGAATAGAAGATAACCATTCATCCCCACGAATAACATGCGTAGTTCTCATTAAATGATCATCTACTGCATGAGCAAAATGATAGGTTGGTAATCCATCTGCTTTTATAATAACAATGTCTTGGTCATTTTCTGGGAAATCTACATTCCCCTTGATAACATCATGATGTTTAATTTTTCTATCTTCTCTTCCTGGTGATTTAAAACGAATGATATACTTCTCACCTTTTTTTATTTTTTCTATCATTTCTTCTATGGTATAATTTTTACATTTTGCCCAAATACCATAATAGCCTGGTCTAATTTTGGCTGTTTCTTGTTTGTTTCTCATTGCTTCTAGCTCTTCTGCTGTACAAAAACATGGATATGCTTTCCCTTGTTCAACCAAATATTTAGCATACGATTGATAAATTTCTTTTCTCAGCGATTGTTTATATGGTCCATAATTTCCTTGTTCTTCTGTCTCCGAAATCATTCCTTCATCTGGGATAATAGCAAAATCATTTAACGCACTGACAATATTAGTTATTCCTTCTTCAACTTCTCTTTTTTGGTCAGTATCTTCCACTCTTAAAAAAAACACACCTTCTGTTTGTTCTGCTAATTTTCTAGCAATTAAGGATTGATATAATCCTCCTATATGAACAAACCCAGTAGGGCTAGGAGCAAATCTTGTTACAACTGCTCCTTCTTTTATTTTTCTTTCTGGATACTTTTCCTCATAATAGGAAATATCCTTTGCTTCTGGAAATAGTAAATCGGCTAAATCTTTATAATTCATTTTATTTTCTCCTTATCTCTTATCTCTAAATTTTCTTACTTATTATATCAAATCTTTTCTACGTTTTCAACTTTTTTTCTTTTAACTTGCTTGCTTTTTACATTGAGCAAAGATTTCTTTGCTCATTCTTCTATGAAAGACATATATCACATAACCTAATTACCTGTAGTTTAGAACAAAAAAATGTTGATTCTTTTCGATTTGTGTATTATAATAGTGTTATCTAATTTCAATAAAAAACAAAGGAGACAAAATTATGGATAAAAATATTGATGTTTCAATTATAATGGGAAGTGACTCTGACCTTCACATTATGAAAGATTGTGCTAAATTTTTAGAACAAATGGGCATTTCTTATGAAATGAAAATTCTTTCTGTACATCGAACACCAGAAAAAGCAATAGAATACGCCAAAACATTAACACAAAATCAAGTCAAAGTAATTATTGCTGGGGCTGGAGGAGCAGCCCACCTACCAGGAGTATTTGCTGCTATGTTACCTACAGTTCCTGTTATCGGCATTCCTATTCATACGAAAACTCTGGGTGGTGTTGATTCTCTTTATTCTATTGTGCAAATGCCTTCTGGTATTCCTGTTGCAACGGTGGCTATTAATGGTTCTAAAAATGCTGGTATTTTAGCTACTTCTATCTTAGCTGTTGGAAATGAAGAATTAAAGAAGAAATTAACTGATTTCAAAAATTCTTTAAAAGAAACAGTTTCTCAAAAAGATAAAAAATTGCAAGAATTGGGATATGAAGCTTATCTAGCTAATTAACCCATTTAACATTAGTCCTAATCCAAATAAAGAAAAGGTGGTTTTTATATGAAAAAAATTAGTAGTGGAAAAGTTCGTGAAATTTATGAAGTAGATCATGATAAACTTATGCTTGTCGTCTCTGATAGAATTTCTGCATTTGATTCTATCTTACCAAGTCTTGTTCCTAATAAAGGAAAAATATTAAACCAAATGGCTAAATTTTGGTTTGATTTTATTCAAGAAATTATTCCTAATCATGTTATATCTATAGACACTCAAGACTTTCCTAAAGAATTTCAAACAAAAGAATTTGAAGGCAGAAGTATGTTAGTGAAAAAGTTAAAAATGATTCCTATTGAATGTATTGTAAGAGGATATATTACAGGCTCTGGTTGGAAAAATTATCAAAAAGATGGAACTGTATGTGGCATCTCTTTACCACAAGGCTTACAGGAATCTGAAAAATTACCAGAACCCATCTTTACTCCTACTACCAAAGCAGCAAAAGGACATGATGAAAATATTTCTTTTGATGAAGTTTGCCATTTAATCGGTAAAGATTTGGCAGAAGAATTACGTGGTAAAGCTATTGAAATCTATACCAAATGTGCTAAATATGCTTTAACCAAAGGAATCATTATTGCTGATACCAAATTTGAATTTGGTATTGATGAAACAGGCAAATTAGTAATAGGAGATGAAATATTAACACCTGACTCTAGTAGATTCTGGTCAGTTTCTGATTACCAAGTTGGAAAAAGCCAAAAAAGTTTTGATAAACAATATCTTCGTGATTGGTTTAAATCTACCAATTATGATCCTAATACTAGCACGCCTATTCCAGAAGATATACTAACCATTACCATTAACCAATATAAAGAAGCTTATGAAATATTGACAGGAAGAAAATTTCAAGCATAAATAAAAAAGAGTTCTGAATTCCCACTAAAGGGAAAAGAACTCTTTTTTGTTTTAGTTAAAATGGTATTTTTTCAAACCTATCTTTATCGATTTCTTTTGGTACTTCAATTGGATATTTACCAGTAAAACAGCCATGACAAAATCCTTTTACTTGACAATCTTTCGTAATTTCTTGTAAACTACGTAAACTTAAGAATTCTAATGAATCTGCTCCAATCTCCTGTCTAATTTGTTCTACCGTTTTTCCATTAGCAATTAAATTTTCTTTTTTATCTACATCTGTTCCAAAATAACAAACATCTACAAAAGCTGGTGATGCTACACGAATATGAACTTCTTTTGCTCCTGCTTCTTTTAATGCTTTAATAATTCTAGTAATGGTTGTTCCTCTTACAATAGAATCATCGACTAAGACAATTTTCTTACCTTTAACCGTATGATGTAAAGGATTTAATTTTAGATTAACTAATTTTTTTCTCTTATTTTGTGTATTTTGGATAAATGTTCTTCCTACATACTTACTCTTTACAAATACAATATCATATGGGATTTTAGATTCTTTTGAATATCCTAGTGCTGCATCATTTCCTGAATCAGGTACTCCTGCTACAATATCTGCGTCTACTGGTGCCTGTTGTGCTAAACATCTTCCCGCTTTTTCACGAAAAATATGCACATTAATTCCATCAATGGTAGAGTCTGGTCTAGCAAAATAAATGTATTCAAATACACATAATCCTTTTCTTTCCTCAGGTAAAACTTTTTCTACTGTTATATGATTATTGGTGACAATCACCATTTCTCCTGGTTCAATATCACGTTCAAAAGTAGCTCCAGTAATATCTAAAGCACAACTTTCTGAAGCAAATACAATATCTTCTCCTAAATATCCCATACAAAGCGGTTTGAATCCTTGTGGATCTCTAACAGCAATTAATTTTTGAGGTGATAATACTAATAAAGAATACGCTCCTTTTAAAATTTTCATTGTATTTTTTACGGCTTCTTCGATAGAAGCTGTTTTTAGTCTTTCTCTTACAATAACATGACATATAATTTCGGTATCGCTTGTTGTGGTAAAAATTGCTCCTTGTTCTTCTAATTCTCTTTTTAATTCTACTGCATTGGTTATATTTCCATTATGAACAATGGCTAAGTTCCCCTTTTTATGTCTGACTACCATGGGTTGGGCATTTTCTTTTTTACTTCCTCCTGTTGTAGAATAACGTACATGCCCTATTGCCATTTTTCCCTCTGGCATACTTCTTTGTACTTCTTTTGTGAAAACCTCTGAAACTAATCCTACATCTTTATGGAAATGAATGATACCATCTTCATTAATCGCAACACCACAACTCTCTTCTCCTCTATGTTGTAGTGCTGACAATCCTACACAAACTTGTCCAATCAATTCTTCTTTTGATGTTTTAGCATAAATTCCAAATACTCCACATTCTTCTTTTATCTCATCTAACATTTCTTTCTTCCTTTCTCTTTTTATCATTAAACGGAAAAATTAGTTTAAACTTTTTGCTAAAATCAATAGGGATAAGTAGTAATCATTTCTGTTACTTCAAAAATCCAAATGGTATTCATTGACTTTCTATACTTTTCATGTTAAACTACTCTTATCTTAAAATAGGAGGTAATTTTATGTACCATTTAGTTGTGTTTGCTTCTGGTAATGGTTCTACTTTACAAGCTATCATCGACAGTATCCAAAATCACGAACTAGAAGCTCAAATTGATTTAGTTATTTCTGACAATCCTAATGCTTATGCACTAAAAAGAGCAGAAATAAATAACATTCAAACCCATATTATTCAAAATAAAAATTTTGAATCAAGAGATTTAGAATTAGCAGAAATACTTTCCCACTATTCTATTCATCTCATTGTTCTTGCTGGCTATTTAAAGATGATTGGTCCTAAATTATTAGAAAAGTACACCATTATCAATACTCACCCTTCTTTACTACCCAAATTTGGTGGAAAAGGTATGCATGGTATGCATGTTCATGAAGCTGTGATTACCGCTAAAGAAAAATACAGTGGTGCTACTATCCATTTTGTTAATCATGAATATGATAAAGGTTCTATCATTAGCCAAACAAAAGTTGAAGTTCTTCCTTGTGATACACCAGAGAGTTTATCACAAAAAGTACAAACTGCTGAAAAAATTCAGTTAATTAATGTATTAAACCAATTTGTTCAACAACATAAATAATGTATTCATTTTGTTTATTCTATTTTTGTTGTTCATTTTTTCACAATTATCTTAAAAATAGAATAAACTTTACTTAAGTAAGGAACACCAATGACCTAGTGCTCATAAATCTCCCCTATGTCTTTTCGATAATCTAATTTTTCGTCTATATGATTGTGCATGACAGTATAAACTTTTGCCTTTGCTTCTTCTAAGGTATTTCCACTTGCATGAACAGCAAATAATCTTGATGTTCCAACCGAACAATAACGATTCCCTTCTACTGGCTTTGTACTAGCAAAATAAAGGTTAACTCCTTGTTCTAACATCTTGTTAACGTTTAGGGTAAATTCACAAGGTTCACTCTTTTTCAGTGCATAATCTGGACTTACTACATAAACGGTAAATGTATATTTATTCTTAAATTTACAATTTTCTGTCGATAATTTTTGTTCCCAGATATTCTCCATAACGTCAACAAAAGGGGTTTCTAATGAATTTAATACATTGATTGCTTCTGGATCACCAAATCTAGCATTAAATTCAATAAATTTTATTCCCTTTTTCGTTTTAAAAAAACCTCCATAAATTACTCCTGAAAATTCAAGGCTATCTTTATTGACATAATTAATTGTTTTTTGGATTAATTCACGACAAACCTCTATGTCTTTTTGCTCTAAGAATGGTAATAAACCATTAGCAAAACTCAGGCATCCCATACCACCTGTTCCTGGTCCTTTATCTTCATCAAAACGATAAGGATAATCAAAAGTTATTGGTGTCACGATAATATTTTTTCCATCTGTTAATGCCATAACAGTAAACTCTCTACCTTCTACTTTGTCTTGTATAATTACCTTTCCATCTGCTTCTATACACGATTTAGCATATTCAAATCCTTCTTGTTTTCCATTAAAATGTACACCACCTACTTTAACACCTTTTCCTCCTGTTAACCCTTCTGGTTTAACAACAAAGCTATCATCTTCATAGTATTTCATAACTTCTTCTAACTTCGCTAAGTTTGTTATACTTTCATTATTAATCATCATTTCTGGAGCTAATTTTTGGACAATATCTAAAGCATAACTTTTGCTCCATTCTAGTTTTGCTCCCTGTGCAGTTGGTCCAAATGTCTTTAGTCCAAGTTCTCTGGCTAAATCGATCATTCCTTCTTGTAATAAGTTATCTTGACTAACTACACAAGCCTCAATATTTTCTTCTTTTACCCATTTCTTTACCAATTCTTTGTCAAATGGATTTCCTATGATATATTTTCCTTTTGATTTTTCTACTTGCTCTACAATAGACGGATTGGCATATGGTAATATAGCATACAATTCAAATCCTCTGGCTATTTGTTCTGCTAATACCGCTTCACGTCCTCCATTTCCTAACAATAAACATTTTTTCATCTTCGTTCTCCTTTTTAAACATTTACCTCTACTTCTTTATCACTAACTAAGTTACTATATTTTTCTAAAATAGGATCAACACTTTCTTCTATAAAATCTTCTACTTGTTTTTGTGCTCTACCACATAGATGATCTGGGTTTAAGGCTTGCATAATTTCTTCTTTGGTCAATCCAAATGTTTCGTCTGCTACAATTCTATCGACTAAATCATTTGGTTTTCCTTGTTCTTTTACCTGTTTACCTGCTTGCATAGAATAAATTCTAATTTTTTCGTGTAGTTCTTGTCTATCTCCACCTTTTAATACAGCATTCATTAATATTTCTTCAGTTGCCATAAATGGTAATTCTTGCATCATATTGGTTTTAATTACATTTTCATAGACAACAATATTTTTAGAGATATTAGCATATAAAATCAAAATAGCATCTACTGCTAAAAAGCTTTCTGGTATACAAATTCTTTTATTAGCAGAATCATCTAATGTTCTTTCTAACCATTGCGTTGCTGCTGTAATGGTTGGGTCAATGGTTAATGTCATCACATGTCTTGCTAAGGAATTTATTCTTTCACTTCTCATTGGATTTCTTTTATAAGCCATTGCTGATGAACCAATTTGTCCTTTTTCAAATGGTTCTTCTAGTTCTTTTTCATGTTGCAATAATCTCATGTCATTAGCAAATTTAGAACTACTTTGTGCTATTTGTGATAAGACATGTAGAACTCTAGTATCTAATTTTCTTGTATAGGTTTGTCCTGATACAGAATATACCTTATCAAATCCCATCTTTTCGGCTATTTTACGATCAATCTGTTTTACTTTTTCCTCATCTTTAAATAACTTCATAAAACTTTCTTGTGTTCCTGTTGTTCCCTTACAGCCTAATAATTTCATATGTTCTTGTACAAATTCTAATTCTTCTAGATCTTCTAATAGATCTTGTAACCATAATGTGGCTCTTTTTCCTACAGTTGTTAATTGTGCTGGTTGAAAATGTGTATACCCTAAACAAGTTACTTGTTTATTTTCTAAAGCAAATTTCTTTAAATTACTGATGACCATGATTAATTTTTGTTTAATGATTTGTAATGCCTGTGCCATTAAGATAACATCGGTATTGTCTGTTACATAGCATGATGTTGCTCCTAAATGAATAATTGGTTTAGCATTTGGACATTTAATTCCAAATTCATATACATGTGCCATTACATCATGTCTACATTCTTTTTCTCTTTTGCTTACTATATCATAGTCTATATTGTTGACATTTTCCTTCATTTCTTTTATTTGTTCTTCGGTAATGTCAATGCCTAATTCCTTTTCTGTTTCTGCGAGTGCTATCCATAATTTTCTCCAGGTTGAGTATTTACTATTATTGGACCATAATTGATTCATTTCTTGACTTGCATATCTTCCTGATAAGGGTGTAACATATTTGTTGTTTTCCATTTTTCACCTTTCCTCCATTTATTCTTAACATTTTCTTTTTATTCCACGATTTCTCTATTTCGTACCATTAACATTTTGGCTATCCCTTTTTCAAATACATTTGTTCGATAATATTTTTTATTTAACAATTTATACCTTTTCCATTGCTCTTCTCTTTTTATTTCTGGTAATGGCAAAATTAAGTTATTTGTTCCTTGTATTTGCTGTATATCAATCATGGAAAAAGGTACATAAAATGTTGATATTTTATTTTTTAATATAGATTCTGTTTCAATGGGATCTACTTCAATTAAATTAGGAGCAAGATCTTCCAATGCTACCCAGAAGAATCTTTTTTCGTAACTTTTTTCTATTATCCTTTTTTCTTCTTTATCATAGTCTGTTATGACTTTTAGGTCTGGCCTATTATCAATTCGTTGTATGATAGAAATATATTTACTTTGCTTATCGTCTACTCTTTGCCATTCTTCGATTCCATCTTCGTTATATTGGCTTACTATTTGTAAGGTTTCTGTTTATCCTCTTATTTCTTTAACTTCTCTTTTCATTCCTTCTTGATCATGAAAATATTTAACAAATTGAATGCCCGGAGCGCTATATTGACAAGGATAATATCCATCCTCTGTCGAAATGACATACATGATTTCTTTGCCATGTTCTCCTATTTTTATATTATCCTGAATCCATTTAACTGCTTCTTTTCCTGTACAATCAATACCTTGTCTTTTCAACATTACACTAATATGCCAGATAATTGAATGAAATCTAGGATTTCTTTTTATTTCCTCTGCTATCCCTCTTTGTCCTAAATATTCTTGAACAAAATAATTACTCCTTGTCATTTGAATTGCATCTTTTTTTATCGTATCATTTTCCATTTATTCCCCTTTACTCCAAAATAATAACTTTTGGTTTCTATCGATAATAATTCACTCCTGCTTCAAATAGCTTCTGATCCTTTCTACCTGGTACATTTTTCACTATATCACGATAAGTTCTCTCAGAATGCCCCATCTTACCTAAAATTCTACCATCTGGACTAGTAATTCCCTCGATTGCGTCAATCGAACCATTTGGATTATAGCAAATATCATAAGTAGCATTTCCTTGTAAATCTACATATTGTGTTGCAATTTGACCATTAACCATTAATTGTTTTTCTAATTTCTCAGACACCATAAATCTTCCTTCTCCATGTGAAATGGGAATAGTAAACGTTTCACCCAATTCTACTTGACTAAACCATGGTGATAATTTTGATACCACTTTTGTTTGTACCATTCTTGACATATGTCTTCCAATCGTATTGAATGTTAATGTTGGTGCTGTTGCATCCAATTCTCTAATTTCTCCATAAGGCAATAATCCTAATTTCACTAATGCTTGGAAACCGTTACAAATTCCTAACATTAATCCGTCTTTTTCCTGTAAATGTTTATGAATTAAGTCTTTTAACTTTGGATTTCTAAATACCGCTCCTATAAATTTACCAGAACCATCTGGCTCATCACCACTACTAAATCCTCCTGGTAACATAATAATTTGTGCTCTCTCTATTTCTTTGGCAAATAAATCAATGGATTCTACAATATTTTCTGGTCGCAAGTTTTTGAAAACTATCATATTGGCTATAGCTCCTGCATCTTCAAAAGCTCTTGCTACATCATATTCACAGTTTGTTCCTGGAAAAACTGGTATAAATACACGTGGTTTAGTAATTGGCATTTTACGAGTTATTCCACAAATTTTGTTACTGATTATATTGTTGGCTTTATGTTTTTCTGTTTTTACGTTTGTTGGGAAAATTCTTTCTAATGGTCTTTCCCACATATCAATCACTTCATCTAATTCCCATGTGACTTCATGATTAACTATAATTTTTTCTTCTGATATAGTACTTCCTAAGACTTGTGCTTTTTGTACTTCTACACCTTGTTTTACTTCGATAACAAAAGAACCATAATAAGGATAAAATAAGTCTGGTATATTTTCTGCAAATTTAAATCCTATTTTATTTCCTATACTACTTTTGGTAATTACATCTGCTATTCCGCCATGTGTAATACTACTAACAGATAAGACGTTTCCTTCTTGAATTAATGTATGGACAATTTCATAGTTTTCTTTTAAATCTTCAAAATCTAACATATCTTCTTGTCCCATTTTGGTTGGTAAAAATAACACTTTGCTATTCGTTTCTTTAAATTCATTAGAAACCACTTTGGTTGTATCCGTTTCTCCAATACAAAAAGACACTAATGTTGGTGGTACATCTAATTCATTGTAAGAACCAGACATACTGTCTTTTCCTCCAATTGCTGCTATTTTTAATTCTTTTTGTACGAAATACGCACCTAATATAGCAACAAATGGTTTTCCCCATCTAGTAGGATCATTTCTTAATTTTTCAAAGTACTCTTGCAATGTTAAATATGCTTTTTTGTAATCTCCACCTAGTGCTACATATTTTGAAACAGATTCAATAATGGCATATACTGCTCCATGGAATGGACTCCAACTTGCTAAGGTAGGATTAAAACCATAAGTCATAATCGTTCCACTATCGGTATAACCATTTAAGGTTGGAATTCTTGCCACCATTCCTTGTGCTGGTGTTAATTGGTATTTTCCACCAAATGGCATAATAACTGTGTTAGCACCAATACTACTATCAAAACGTTCTACTAATCCTTTTTGTGAACAACAATTTAAATCTTGAATCGTTTGTTCCCACTTTGCTTTTATATCTTCTACCTTCTGTGGCTTAAAATAAGACTTTTCTTCTTCTGGTTTGGTAACATGAACAATTGCATGTTTGACATCTCCATTGGTATCTAAAAATTCTCTTGCCATATCAACAATAAGATTGCCTCTCCAATACATTTTGACTCTTGGTTCTTCAACAACTTCTGCTACAATGGTTGCTTCTAAATTTTCTTTTTCTGCAAAAACAATTAGTGCATCGGCATCTTCTTTGGCTACTACGACAGCCATTCTTTCTTGTGACTCTGAGATGGCTAATTCTGTTCCATCTAATCCTTCATATTTTTTTGGTACTTTATCTAAGTTAATAATTAATCCATCTGCCAATTCTCCAATTGCAACAGAAACACCGCCTGCTCCAAAATCGTTACATCTTTTTATGAGCTTGGTTACTTCTGGATTTCTAAACAATCTTTGTATTTTTCTTTCTTCTGGTGCATTTCCTTTTTGCACCTCTGCTCCACATGTTGTTAACGAATTACTTGTATGTGCTTTGGAAGAACCAGTTGCTCCACCACAACCATCTCTACCAGTTTTTCCTCCTAACAAAATAACGATATCTCCTGGAATTGGTTTTTTACGAACTACATTTTCTTTTGGTGCTGCCCCAACCAATGCTCCTATTTCCATACGTTTTGCTACATATCCATTATGATAAATCTCTGCTACTTGACCAGTAGCAAGTCCTATTTGATTTCCATAAGAACTATATCCTCGAGCTGCTTCATTGGTTAACTTTCTTTGTGGTAATTTATTGGGTAACGTTTCTTCTACTGTTTTTCTTGGGTCACCACATCCAGTAACACGCATAGCTTGATATACATAGACTCTCCCTGATAATGGGTCACGAATTGCTCCTCCTAAACAGGTTGCCGCCCCGCCAAATGGTTCAATCTCTGTTGGGTGATTATGAGTTTCGTTTTTAAACATAATTAAATATTCTTCTGGTTTTCCATCTACTAAAATATTAGCTTTAATGCTACATGCATTAATTTCTTCTGACTCATCTAATTCTTTCATATAGCCTGCTTTTTTTAGTTCTTTTGCCGCAATGGTTGCTACATCCATTAAACAAATATCTTTTGCTTTTCTATTTTCATATACAACATCTCTTGCTTTTAAATAATCTTCATATACACTTTTCAATAAGTCCCATTTAATGTCTAATACTTCTAATTTAGTTAAGAATGTTGTATGTCTACAATGGTCTGACCAATAAGTGTCTATCATTTTCATTTCTGTCATAGTTGGATCTCTTTTTTCTACTTCTTTAAAATAGTTCTGACAAAATTGTAAGTCAGCAAAATCCATCGCAAATCCATATTTTTGATAAAATTTTTCGGAATCTTCTTTTGTCATTTGTGTAAAGCCTTCTACAACAACTACATCTTCTGGTTCTTGCATTTGTTGTTTTAAATTATCTGGTTTTTCTAATGAACATTCTCTTGAATCGACTTGATTAATCATATATTTTTTGATTTTTTCATAATCTTGTGGTTGTAATTTCCCTTGTAAAATATAGATCTTTGCTGATTTTGCTGTTGGTCTGTCTCCATCTAACAAAATTTGTAAACATTCTTCTAATGCATTTGCTCTTTGATCAAATTGTCCTGGTAAAAATTCAATACCAAAAACATAATCTTGTTTTTCAAATGGATATTCCTCTACAAAACTTTCGTCTACTTGTGGCTCAGAAAAAATGGTGTTTTTAGCTTGTTCAAATGTCTCTTGTGTAATTCCTTCTACATCATAACGATTTAATACAATTACCTTTTCTAACGTTTTAATTCTTAAATTCTCTTGTATATCTGCTAACAACTCTTTTGCTTCTACATCAAATCCTTCTTTCTTTTTCACATAAATCCTTCTTACTTTCATTTGAAACCTCCACTTTTCATTACTATTTTTTTATCGTAGCCTTTTTATTTTTTTCGTTAACACTATACAATCT
>CANOPF010000028.1 GCA_947568535.1 uncultured Clostridium sp.
GGATTAATCGTTACTCCTGCTCCACTACCACCACCAAATGGTAATCGATATTGAATTTCTTCTTCTTTATCCCTTTTTGTATATTCATCTATCGTTTCCCCTTTAAATTCACTTCCTCCAGCAGCAAAACCAAATGATACCTTTGATATAGGAATAATAACAATATTATTGGATGTTTCTATTGGTTCTCCAATAATTGTATTCACATCTATCATATCTTGTATACTACTCATAGCTGTAGTCATAAGTCCCTCTATGGGATGTTCGCTCATATTCTTTCACTCCTTTTCCCTTTTTTCTTTTTAACATATACATGATATGTATAATATGCCTCATTTTCAATTCAAATATACCTGAAATATAGATATTTACCAAATTTTGGTTCTGAAAAATAGGATTAATAGTAAATACTTGGTCATTTAAGTTATGCATTCTTTTACGTAATAGAATAGCAACTATTGTACTAATAGCAGGTACAATAATCGAAGTCAAACTAGCATTCTCTGTTCCAATCTCAATAGCTAAATGAATATTTTTGATCATTATAGGAAATTCTTTGACTATATTCCATAACGCTTTATCAAAAAACAAATCCTTTTCTAAACTTTGAAAATCCACGCTTCTGATTTTCTCTTTTAATCTTAATTTTTCCCATTTTTCTCTTGTAAAATTAATTGTAAAAACTGGAACTATCCCTAATATATACCATTTGCATACTATCTGATAATCACTATTGACATGTCTTGCCATTTGTGAGCAGAACCTAAAATTAACGATTTGTATTTGTATCTTAGAAAAAATAAAAATGATAATCAAACATAGCACAATCAGACCGATAAAAAGAAAAACCAATATACTTCCCCTCCTTTTAGAAGGTTTCTATTAGTTTTTCCACTTTTTTCTTTTTTAAACACATTAACTAATTTTTTTACACTTCTCTACAGTAATATCTCCAAACAACTCATCTTGACTTGTTTCTACCTTACTTCTTCTTGATAATTCTAACAATCCTGAAAAAGCTGTCATTACCTCTTGTCTATCATGTTGATGAAGGGAAAATAGCCTATTAAAAACAAATTTCTTTTGTTTTACTAATACTTTAAACATCTCTTTCACCTTACTTGCTACTGTATAATGGTCAGTAATAGCAATCTTTTCAATATTTTTAGCATTTTGATTTAATTTTACTCTATTCCTTTCTACTAGCCTTTGATAAATTTGAGGAATATATGTACTTTCATAATCTCTTTCCAATTTTTGTTTGGGCAAAGGAATACATTCTTGTGACTTGAAATATCTCCTAGAAGCATCAAGATAATGATTTTTGAAAACTTTACTTATCTCCTTAAACTTTTTATACTCTATAATTCTACGAATCAACTCTTCTTCTGTTATTTCCTCCTCTTCCTCTTCTTGTTTTGGTAATAAGTTTTTGGATTTTAAAAATAATAAAGTAGAAGCCATTACTAAAAATTCACTTGCAATATCTAAATTCAACTTTTCCTGTTCTTTCAAATAATGAATATATTGATCTGTAATCTCACTTAAATGAATATCGGAAATACTCATCTTATTTTTATCAATCAAATGGCATAGTAAATCTAACGGTCCTTCAAAATTATTTATTTTCACTGCATATCTTTGGCTTTCTAACATCAATATAGGCATCTTCTCTTCTCTCCCTTTTGCTCTTAATCAGAATGGATTAGTTGTTGTCCCTTACCTGATTTATTGCTTCTATCTTATATCCTTTTCTTAATAAATATTGTTTAATTTGTAGCAAATCCATTGCTAACAATTTTTTATCTAAAATATTTTTGGCTGATTGTATTTCATATTGTTCTAGTTCTTCTCTATGTTCAAACATATATTGTTCTATCACTTTTTTATCTAAACCTTTTGCCATTAATTTATATTGTATTTCTTTCATCGATAAATTTTTTAATAACATAAAATTAGCAACTGTTTTTTCTATAAATTCTTCATCATTAATATATTTTGCTTCTTTTAAATATTCTATGATATCTTCCAACATTTCTTTGTCTATTGCACTGGAAAATTTTTTTCGTATTTCTTGCTCTGTTCTTTTTTGATATAAAACATATTTTACTATTCTTGTTTTTTCTTTATCGAATTCTTCTATGGTATACATCTTATTTTTCCTTCCTTTTCTTTTATATTTTACTATAAATGACAAAAAATAGCAAGATTTAAAGACTAAATCAATCCTATATGCAAGGCAATACATATGATTAATTTAGTCTTATTATTTATTCATCTATGTCATCATCATCTTCATCAATAGATTCTTCTCCAAGACTTTGTTCAAAAGCCTTAGCAAAGTCTTTTCTTACTTTTTCCTCGACTTCTTTTAACATAGTTGGATTTTCTTTTAGGTATTTTTTAACATTTTCTCTTCCCTGACCTATTCGTTCCCCATGATAACTAAACCACGAACCTGCTTTTTCTATAATGTCTAAGTTAACAGCCATGTCTAAAATATTACCAGCTTTTGAAATTCCCTCTCCATAAACAACATCAAATTCTGCTTCTCTAAAAGGTGGTGCTACTTTGTTTTTTACTACTTTAACACGAACACGACTTCCTTTAAATTCTCCGTCTTGTTTAATATTCTCCACTTTTCTAATATCCATTCTAACAGAAGCATAAAATTTTAATGCTCTACCTCCTGTTGTTGTCTCTGGACTTCCAAACATAACACCTATTTTTTCTCGCAATTGATTAATAAAAATTAATACGGTTTTCGTTTTATTTAAAGCTCCTGCTAATTTTCTTAATGCTTGTGACATTAATCTAGCTTGAAGTCCCATATGTGAGTCTCCCATATCTCCATCGATTTCTGCTTTAGGAACCAAAGCAGCAACTGAATCAACAACAATAACATCTAATGCGCCACTTCTAACTAAGCTTTCCGTAATTTCTAATGCTTGCTCTCCTGTATCTGGTTGAGATACAATTAAATTATCAATATCTACTCCCAATTTTTTTGCATATACAGGATCTAAAGCATGTTCTGCATCAATAAAAGCTGCTTCTCCTCCCATTTTTTGTGCTTCTGCTACGATATGCAAAGCTAATGTTGTTTTTCCTGAAGATTCTGGTCCATATACTTCGATAATTCTACCTCTTGGCACGCCCCCTATTCCTAAAGCAATATCAAGGCTTAAAGCTCCTGTTGGTATAGCTTCTATTTCCATTGCTTTAAATTCTCCTAATTTCATAACTGATCCTTTACCAAATTGCTTTTCAATTTGGCTCATAGCCATTTCTAATGCTTTTTTCTTTTCTGTATTTTCTCCCATAAATTTTCCTCCTTAAATCTTTGAACTTTTGTTTGTAATCTTATTATATATCAAAAATCTGTTTTGTCAAGTTTTTTTTCTTTTTTTATTTATACCATTCTTCTATTCCATAAAATAAATAAAACCAATTCGGTTTAATTTCTCCTACTAAACCTGAATTATATGCTATTGTATATTGATTATGATATAAACTAATATAGGGAATATCTGAACGATAAATTTCAGCTAATCGTAGATATTTTTCTTTTAAAATATTTTCATCTGTCGTATTGTTAACTTCATCTAAAATAGCAGTAACTTCTTCATTAATATAATTGGCTATATTTCCTTCTCCAAAATAAGTGCTAAGATTAGGACTAGTAGAAAGTGTCATACTACATAATGCTATATCAAAATTTTTACGGTTTATATTTTGATTATATTGCTCATCAGAAGCTCTAACAATATTAATTTTTATCCCTTGATGTTCTAATTGTTGTTTGATATTTTCAGCAACAGCTACTTTATTAACATCACTAGCTCTTACTAATAAATTTAAAGCCAATCTCTGTGTCTTACGATTTTCTATCTTCTGCCAATGTTCTGAAACATAGTTCCATCCATTATCTATCAAGATTTGTTTGGCTTGTTCTAAATTATAGCTACTACTTGAGTCTTGTTCTTGTGACAACCAACTTCCATAATCTAAAGGAAAACTGCTCGTAAAATTTTTATGATTCAATACACTTGATCTTATATTCTCTTTATCAATTGAATACGAAATTGCTTTTCTAACCTCTTGTTTTGATAAAAAATAATTTTGTGTATTACAAGCTAAAAATGTATGTTCTCTACCTTTTAATTCTTTTGAACTATATCCTATTGTGCCAATATATTCTTGCAAATTATCATTTGTGGTAGCCAC
The DNA here is from genome assembly GCA_947568535.1 of uncultured Clostridium sp. Taxonomy (GTDB): domain Bacteria; phylum Bacillota; class Clostridia; order TANB77; family CAG-508; genus CAG-269. Next base: position 4,228 of record CANOPF010000028.1, read on the forward strand.
CAAATCAATATTTCCTATCTTAAAACTATTATATAACTCTCCAATAGAAGAATATAAATTAATAGTTATCTTTTCTATGGTTAGATTGGTATCTTTATTCCACCATGTTGGATTTTTTTCTAATACAATATAAGATGGTTCTACATCAGCAATTTTATATTTTCCTGTCCCTACTGGCGAATTATTTTTTTCTGTATTCACAAAATCTTCTGCTTGATAATAATCTTTTGATAATATAGGAAAAGTTAACTGATACTCAAAAAATGGTATTTCTCTATCTAAATTAATTTTTACTGTGTAATCATCTACCATATCAATTCCTGTTACATATTGTACCTGATAAGAATAAACAGAAGGTACCTCTTTTAATCGGTCAATAGTAAATTGTACATCTTCTGCTGTAAATCTCTGCCCATCTGACCATTTAACATTTTCTCTTAATTTAATAAGATAAGAATAATCACTTTGCTTTGCCCATTCAGTTGCTAAACAAGGTTCTGCTTTATAATCTGCGGTTAACGTAATTAATGAATCATAAATCAATTTTGAAATATCTTGTACATTTTTATGATTACTTAAAATAGGATTTATTGTATCTAATCCGTGCTATTCCCAATTTTAATTCTGTATTTTTTTGTTGCTGATGATTAGTATATTCTAATTCTTGTTGCTTTTCCTCTTCCTCTTGTTTAATTTTGAAAACAGCAAATATCAATATAATTACGATAAAAAGGATAAAAACATATTTAATCCAATTTGATTTCATATTTCACCTCTATTCTTTTGCTATCATATCTTAAATTATATAAATTGTCAATGATATTAGCCAATATAAAAACTATGATTCCATAAAACAAAACAGACTGTTGCTGATAACAGTCTGCCCTTTTATTCTTACTTTTTTACGTTCTTGATTCTACAATTAGCTTGATACCCGTTCTATCCTCTCCTTCAACTTCTACTTCTGCAAATGCTGGTATACAAACTAAATCCACTCCTGCTGGTGCAACAAATCCTCTTGCTATTGCCACTGCCTTTACTGCCTGATTTAGTGCTCCTGCTCCAATTGCTTGCATTTCTGCTTTACTTGATTCTTTTACTAATCCAGCAATTGCTCCTGCTACTGAATTAGGATTTGATTTTGATGAAATTTTTAAAATTTCCATTTTCTTTTGCCTCCTATAATTTTATTTTTTGTTGCAACTTTTACGATGTTTATTTTATCGTATATGGAAAAATTTGTAAAGTATTTTCTGGAAATTTTTAGGGTATATCATCGCACATTTCCTCCTTTTTCGACAGCAATCTAATTATTTTCTATAAGTATAACCTTTTTATCTCTTTTACCTTATGATTAACCTCATCAACGTCAAAAATAACTCCATTAACTATCCCCTCTCCTGTTGCTATTTTATACCTTTCTGGCAAAGTTGTTTCAAATCTTTTTAAAGAAGCCCCTAAGTCCATTCCAATAACAGAATATTTTGGACCTGTCATTCCAATATCTGTTATATATGCTGTTCCTTTTGGTAAAATCTTTTCATCTGCTGTTTGTACATGTGTATGTGTACCAAATACAGCAGTTACCTTACCATCTAAAAAATATCCCATGGCTATTTTCTCAGCAGTTGCCTCTGCATGAAAATCCACAAAAATCATATCTACCTGATTGGCTATTTCTTCTACAATCTCTTTTACTATGATAAATGGATTTTCAGAAAGCACATTAATATCAACTCTTCCTATCAAATTGATCACAGCTATTTTCTGATTATGACAAGAATAGATAGAATACCCTTTTCCTGCTACTCCTTTTGGATAATTGGCTGGTCGGATTAATTGAGGATGATCAATAAATGTAAATATATCTTTCTTTCCCCAAGTATGATTCCCCATTGTAATAACATCTATATTTAACGCTAAAATATCCTTAAAATTTTGTTGTGTTATTCCCATTCCTTCAGCTACATTTTCTCCATTAACAATGGTAAAGTCTATTCCTTCGACTTGTTTAATATGGATTAAGTGTTTTTTTAATTCTTTAATTCCTATATTCCCAACTAAATCGCCAATGGCTAAAACTTTCATCTTTATTTTCACTCCCTTCACAAGACTTCTTCTATCATACTATAATTTGTTTGATAACGCAAGTAACTGTTCTTCTTATACAAAAAAAGTTGTGATTCAATTATCACAACTTTTTTACTTGGCATAATCAACAACTCTTGTTTCTCTAATGATATTTACCTTAATTTGACCTGGATAATCCATTTCATTTTCTACTCTTTTAGCTACCTCTCTTGCTAGAATTGTCATTTGATCATCAGATATTCTATCTGGTTTAACAATAATTCTAATTTCTCTTCCTGCTTGTATAGCAAATGATTTTTCAACCCCTTCAAAAGAATCAGCAATCTCTTCTAAATTTTGTAATCTTTTAATATAGGCTTCTACTGTTTCTCTTCTTGCTCCTGGTCGTGATGCTGATATAGCATCTGCTGCTTGTATTAATACAGCCTCTAAAGTCTTTGGTTCTACATCTCCATGATGAGCTTCTACGGCATTAATAACAAGAGCATTTTCTTTAAATTTCTTAAGAACTTCTACCCCTATTTCAACATGTGTTCCTTCCATGTCATGGTCTAATGCTTTTCCAATATCATGTAAAAGTCCTGCTCGTCTTGCTAATTTTGGGTCTAGACCTAATTCCTCTGCCATGATTCTAGCTAAGTTAGAAACTTCAATCGAATGATTTAATACATTTTGCCCATAACTTGTCCTATATTTTAATTTTCCAATTAGCTTTACAATATCTGGATGAAGTCCTATCACTCCTGTTTCTAAAACTGCTCTTTCTCCTTCTTCTTTTATCGTTGTATCTACTTCCTCTTTCGCTTTTTCTACCATTTCTTCAATTTTAGCAGGATGAATTCTTCCATCATCAATTAATTTTTCTAGGGCAATTTTAGCTACTTCTCTTCTTAATGGATCAAATCCTGATAAAACTACCGCTTCTGGTGTATCATCAATGATTAAGTCAATACCTGTTAGGGTTTCTAATGCCTTTATATTTCTACCTTCCCTACCAATAATTCTTCCTTTCATATCATCATTAGGTAGTGCTACAATAGATACCGTTGTTTCTTGTGAATGATCTGCTGCACATTTTTGTACAGCATAACTTAAAATTTCTTTTGCGTTTTTGACCGCTTCTTCTTTCATTTTTTGTTCTTTTTCACGAATTAATGTAGCTTTTTCAATGGTTAATTCTTTGTCCATTTCTGATAATAATTTGGCTTTTGCTTCTTCTTTTGTTAAAGAAGCAATTCTTTGAAGTTCTATCATTCCTTGCTCATGTAATTGCAAAATTTCTTCTTTTTGTTTTTCCATTGATTGAACTTCTCTTTCTAGTTCTCTTTCTTTTCTTTCAAAGTTACCTTCACGTTTTTCTAAATTTTCCTCTTTTTGCATTAATCTTGATTCTTGTTTCTGTACTTCGCCTCTTCTTTCTTTAATCTCTTGATCTAACTCTTTTCTACTGTTCATAATTTCTTCTTTAGCTTTGAAAATTTCTTCTTTTTTTAAATTTTCTGCTTCTATTTTCGCTAAATCAACTAGTCTTTTTGCTTCATTTTCTGCTCCTTGTATTTTAGACTCTGCAATCTTTTTACGGTACGCCATTCCAAATAACGTTCCTATTGCTAATGAGATTAAGACAGTGGCGATCATGATTACTATATTCATAATCATACACCTCTTTCTTATTTAATTTTCAATGTTCGAATAAAATATATATTATCTTATTTTCATATATTTTTTCCTTCCTATTCTATTTTATCTTTATTATTGTAAACTGTCAAGTCATTTTAATGAAAAAGGCGAATTTACAGCAACATCTATTTTTCAGATACCTCTACATCAAGCTTTAATTTTTCTCCATTAATGTTGGTTTCAGTATAATTTCTATCTTGGTTGTACATTACTTGTGTTGTTAAGGTTTCTTGTTTGATTATTTTTTCGTTATTTCGGATTACCGATTCCAAGATTTCGTTTCCTGACACATACAGATGGATATTATCTAATACTTCAAATCCTTTGTCTTTTCTCATTGTTTGTACTTTAGACAAAATTTCTCTTACATATCCCTCTTCTTTTAATTCTGGTGAAATATGTGTGTCTAAAACGACACCAATTTCTCCTTCACCACTGAAGGCAAATCCTTCTTTTCCTTGCATTGTGATAAGTAAGTTATCAGCGTTTAAAGCTATTTGTACATCATCAATTTCAATGTATTCTACGCCACCATTTTTTACCATATTGGCTAAATTCATTTGATTTTTTTCAGCAATTGCTTGCTTAATTCTAGGAATTAACTTACCATATTCTTTTCCTAATACTGGTAAATTTGGTTTAATTTCAAAATTAACATAGTCTGACATTTCTGCTCCTAGGTCAATTTCTTTTACATTTAGTTCTTCTTTTACAATGTCTGCATAGTATTCTGGCAAAGTATCAATTGAAATTAACATTTTTGAAAGTGGCTGTCTATTTTTAATATTTGCTACATTTCTTGCTCCACGTCCAAGTTTTACGATTTTATAAGCTAAATCCATTTCTTCTTCTAAGTCTTTATTGATTTCTTTTTCATTTACTTCTGGCCATAAACATAAATGAACACTTTCAGGAGCCTGGTTATCTAATCCTACTACTAGATTTTGATAAATTTCATCTGCCATGAATGGAACAAATGGTCCTGCTACTTTTATTAATGTAGTTAATACACGATATAAGGTGCAATATGCGCCAATTTTTTCATCATTTAGTTCTTGTGCCCAGAATCTTTCTCTGTTTCTACGTACATACCAGTTAGAAAGTTCATCTGTGAAGCTTTCAATTAATAATGCTGCATTTGTGATGTCATAATGTTCTAGCTTGTCATCTACTTCTTTTACTAATGTGCTTAATTTTGAAATAATCCATTTGTCCATCATGTTGGTTGCTTCAAAATTAGCATATTCTAATGGATTGAATTGGTCTATTTCAGCATATAATACATAGAAAGAATATACATTCCACAATGTGCTTAAGAATCCTCTTTGTGTTTCTTGTACATTGTTTAGTCCTAATCTTGTTGGTAACCATGGAGCACTACAAGTATAAAAATGCCATCTAGTTGCATCTGCTCCCACTGTGTCTAATAGTTGCATTGGGTCTACACCATTCCCCTTGGATTTAGACATTTTTTGGCCCTTTTCATCTAAAACGTGTCCTAATACAATACAGTTTTCAAATGGTGTTCTTCCAAACAATGCTGTTCCAATTGCTGTTAAGGTATAGAACCATCCTCTTGTTTGGTCAACTGCTTCTGAAATAAAGCCTGCTGGGAAGTTGTTGTCAAACATTTCTTTATTTTCAAATGGATAGTGCCATTGTGCAAAAGGCATAGAACCAGAGTCAAACCAACAGTCTATTACTTCTTTTGCTCTGTGCATTTTTTCACCACATTTAGGACATTTTAAGTCTATATTATCAATATATGGTTTGTGTAATTCAATATCTTTTGGAACCTCGATTCCTTTTTCTTTTAATTCTTCAATAGAACCAATGCATTCTTGATGATGACAATTTTCGTCTTCACAAGTCCATACTGGTAATGGAGTTCCCCAATATCTGTCTCTTGAAATTCCCCAGTCAATTACATTTTCTAAGAATTTTCCAAATCTTCCTGTTCGAATGGTATCTGGATACCAATTTACTTTATTGTTGTTAGCTACTAATTCATCTCTTAGTTTACTCATAGCAACAAACCAACTTTCTTTTGGATAATAAAGAAGTGGTGTGTCACATCTCCAACAATGTGGATAAGAGTGTAAGTGTTTTTCTTTGCTAAATAATTTATTTTCTTCTTTTAACCATTTACAAATATCTTCGTTACAGTCTCTTACAAATCTTCCTGCCCAAGGTTCTACTTCTTTTACAAAGTTTCCTGATTTGTCTACTAAATTAATAAAAGTAATTCCATTTTGTTTTGATACAAGGCTATCATCTTCACCATAAGCTGGTGCAATATGAACAATTCCTGTACCATCATCCAGATTAACGTAGTCACCATGAATAACTTCAAATGCTTTCCCCTCTATTTCTCCCCATGGCATTAATCTTTCATATTTTGTCCCTAATAGTTCTTCTCCTTTAAAAGTTTTGATTACTTCATAAGGTGTTTCTTTTAGCACTGCTTTTAATAAATCTTTTGCTAAAATATAAGTTTCATATTGTGGTTCATCATCAGTTCCAATATTAGCTTTTACTTCTGCATATTCATAAGATTTATTTACACAAAGTGCTAAGTTAGAAGGTAATGTCCATGGCGTTGTTGTCCAAGCTAGAATGTATTTATCTTCATCTACTACTTTAAATTTAGCCATACAAGTTAAATCTTTTACATCTTTGTATCCTTGTGCTACTTCATGAGAAGATAGTGCTGTTCCACATCTTGGGCAATATGGCATAACTTTATGACCTTCATATAAAAGTTCTTTATCCCACATTTGCTTTAATGCCCACCATACGGATTCGATATAATTATTGTGATAAGTAACATATGGATTTTCCATATCTACCCAGAAACCTACTTTATTGGTCATTTCCTCCCACATAGAAACATAGGTAAATACGCTTTCTTTACACTTCTTCACAAATTTTTCTACACCATATTTTTCAATTTGTTCTTTTCCTGAAATTCCTAATTTCTTTTCAATTTCAAGTTCTACAGGAAGCCCATGTGTATCCCATCCTGCTTTACGGATTACTTGATATCCTTTCATAACTTTATATCTTGGGATAATATCCTTCATAACTCTTGTTTCAATATGACCAACATGTGGTTTTCCATTTGCTGTTGGCGGTCCATCATAAAAGGTAAAGTATCTTTTTCCTTCATTCATAGCAAAGTTCTTCTTGATGATGTCTTTTTTCTTCCAGTTTTCGGCAACTTCTTGTTCCATTCCTACAAAACCATTTTTTAACTCTACTTTTTTATACATTTTTCATTCTCCTTCTTCATCATTTTATTTCTTTAGGCTTTCAATTTCTTGTAATTCAAATCTGTATTTTTGTTCTACATTTGGATATTTTTCATGGTCTACTTCTGATAGAAACATATCATATGGTCTAGCATATAGTTCATTGTTTCCATATAATCCACGATATATTACTAATTTTTCTCTCGTTTCGCTAAATGTTGCTACATCTACTACTAGATAATTGTCACCTTTAAAGTGTTTGTAAATTCCATTAATTTTTAGCTCTCTCATCGTTTATCTCCTCACTTTCTTTTTTTAACAATCTAAAAAGCTATTTCAAATCCTATATACTAGGACGAAATAGCTTACATTCCGCGGTACCACCTATTTTAGTCAATGCATCATTAACATATACATCCACTCTCTCTGTTTTCCTTTAACGCAGGATTACGATTAAACTTAATCTTATGTTAATTTCAGTTTAATAACCAACTAAGGTGATAATAAATAATTTTTACTTACCAAATTTTCAGCTTCCTCTGGCTCTCTTTAAGATATTGTATTATTTATCGTATCCTTGTTATTCGTTTTTACTTTTATTATTGTTATTTATTATAGCATATTTATTTATTTTTTCAATACTTTTTTCTTATTTTTTCAAATTTAGTATCAATGTGTTCCAACATTATCCAACTAATCCACTATAATAAGAATGATATAATTTACTATAATACCCCTCTTGTTTATTTACTAATTTATTATGACTTCCTTCTTCTATTATTTCACCTTGATTCAATACAATTATTTTATCCACATTCACTATTGTTGACAATCCTATATTTTTTCTTAACGAACGAAGATTGATATCGTTAATATTGATACCATTTAGTAAAATCTCACCTTTTTGTATTTCATAAAATCGATTAATTTCATTACTGTCACTTCCCTTTTTAATGTATTTTTTTAACTTATTCCATTCCTATCAATCTTTGTGTTTCTTTTGCAATCATTAATTCCTCATTGGTTGGAATAACGTATATTTTTACTTTAGATTCTGGTTTTGAAACTAACTTTTCTTCACTTCTTATCTCATTTGCTTCTCTATCCATTTCTACTCCCATAAATTTTAATTGATCACAAATTCCTTTTCTGATGTTAATTTGATTTTCGCCAATTCCACCTGTAAATACAATATAATCTATACCATTCATAGCTACAGCATATTTAGCAATATAACCTGCTATCGCATATTTAAAACTATCTAAGGCAATTATGGCTCTTTCTTCTCCTTTATTACCAGCCATTTCAATTTCTCTAAAGTCTGGCACTAATCCAGAAATAGCCTGCACGCCTGCTTGTTTATTTAAAATATTTTCCATCTCTTCCGCAGATACTTTTTCTTTTTTCATAACATATAACAAGATAGATGGGTCTAAATCTCCACTTCTTGTTACCATAGGAATTCCTCCTAATGGTGTTAGTCCCATGCTCGTATCTACTGACTTTCCGCCATCAACTGCACATATACTAGAGCCTTGACCCAAATGACAAGTTACAATTTTCATCTCCTCAATTGGTCTACCTTCTATTTCTGCTAATCGTTGCGAAACAAACATATGAGAAGTTCCGTGGAATCCATATTTTCTTACTCCATATTTTTCATAATATTCATAGGGAATAGGATAAATATATCTTTGTTTTGGAATTGACTGATGGAATGCTGTATCAAATACACCTACCATTGGTTTATTGGGCATGACATTTTTACATGCTTCAATTCCCAGTATACAAGCTGGATTATGTAATGGTGCTAAATCAGAACATTGTTTTAGAATTTCTATGACAGAATCATCAATTTTAACAGATTCTGCAATTTTTTCTCCTCCATGAACTAAACGATGTCCTACTGCATTAATTTCGTCTAGACTATCAATCACCTTATATTCTGGGTTAGTTAATTGTTTTAACGCAAATTCAATTGCCTCTGTATGATTATATGCTGGATTATCAATTTGTTTCTTTTGACCTTTTGCTTTATGTGTAATAAACGCTTCTTTTTCTCCTATTCTTTCATATTTTCCAGATGCTAATACTTCTTCTGTTTCCATATGAATTAATTGGTATTTTAATGATGAACTACCGCAATTTAATACTAATACTTTCATTTTTATCTTCCTTTCTTTTTACTTAAATAATTTATTTAACTAATTTTAATGTTTCTCTTGCAATCATTAATTCTTCATTAGTTGGAATGGTATAGATTTTCACTTTTGAGTCTGCTGTTGATAATTCTGCTTCTTCGCCTCTCTTTTTATTTTTTTCTGCATCTATGTTAACGCCTAAGAATTCTAATTGATCACAAATAGCTTTTCTAGAAATAGGACCTTTTTCTCCTACTCCTGCTGTAAAGGTCAAAACATCAATTCCTCCCATGGCAACAGCACATTTTGCTATATACGATGCTGTTAAATAGTGAAATATATCTAATGCTAGCTTAGCATACTGATCTCCTGATAAGGCTTCTGTTTCAATATCTCTAAAATCTACAGATATTCCAGATATTCCATAAACACCTGATTCTTTATTTAAGATAAAATTCATATCATCAGCTGATCGTTTCTCTTTTTGCATCAAATAAGTAAGAATTGATGGGTCTAAATCTCCACTTCGCGTTCCCATAGGAATTCCTCCAAGTGGTGTTAATCCCATACTAGTTTCTACTGATTTTCCACCCTTAATAGCGCACACACTACAACCTTGACCTAAATGACAATTTACTATTTTTAACTCATTGATATTTCTTCCCAAAATTTCAGCCACACGATGCGATACATATTGATGAGAAGTTCCATGAAATCCATATTTTCTTATTCCATATTTTTTATAATATTTATAAGGAATAGGATACATATATCGTTCTTTAGCTATGGTTTGATGAAATGCGGTATCAAATACAGCTACCATTTTCATATTTGGCACTATTTTTTTACAAGCTTCTATTCCTAATATACAAGCTGGATTATGTAATGGTGCTAAATCAGAACATTGTTTTATTTCTTCTATTACATCATCGGTGATGATGACAGAATCACTAAATTTCTCTCCTCCATGTACAACTCTATGACCAATGCCAACTAATTCATCTAAATTTTTAATGACACCATAATGATGATTAGTTAATCGATTTAAAACAAAGGCAATGGCTTTTTCGTGATTTTTTGCTGGATGTTCAAATTTGTGTTGTTCTCCTTTTACTTTATGGGTTAAAAAAGAATTTGGTTGCCCAATTCTCTCAAAATATCCTTTAGCTAACATTTCTTCTGTTTGCATATCAATTACTTGATACTTTAATGACGAACTCCCTGAGTTTAGCACTAAAATTTTCATCTATTGTCCCTCCTCTTTTTTATCCTTTTTCCCTAACGAAATAGTTGTTCAAAATTATTCGGTATCCTTAACTAAACAAGACGACATTTTCGATTCATTGGATTGAGCTTGCACAGCAGTAATAGCAACAACCCCTGCTATATCGTTACTGCTACATCCTCTTGACAAATCATTCACTGGTTTAGCAATGCCTTGACAAAGTGGACCATATGCTTCTGCCTTACCCAATCTTTGCACTAATTTATATCCAATATTTCCTGTATCTAAATTAGGAAATATTAATACATTTGCTTCTCCTTTTAGTGGACTTCCTGGTGCTTTAAATTCTGCTACTTCTGGTACAATGGCAGCATCTAATTGTAATTCACCATCTACTATTATATTTCTGTCTTTTTCTTTTACTAATTTGGTTGCTTCTATTACCTTTTGTGTTAATTCAGATTTAGCACTTCCATAAGTTGAATAAGAAAGCATAGCCACTTTTGGCTCTTTTTCTACTAGTTGTCTAAAACTTTTACTAGAAGATAAAGCAATTTCTGATAAACTTTCTGCATCTGGATTTTCATTTAACCCGCTATCAGCAAAGATAAATGTTCCCTTTTCTCCATATTCGCAATTTGGCACTACCATAACAAAAAAAGCAGAAACTAATTTCGTGTTTGGAGCAGTTTTTAATATTTGCAAAGCTGGTCTTAACGTGTCAGATGTAGAATGAGCAGCCCCTGAAACTAATCCATCTGCCTCTCCTTGTTTTACCATTAGCATGCCATAGTAGACAGGGTCTTTTACTAATTCTTTTGCTTTTTCGATAGTCATTCCTTTATGTTTTCTTAATTCATAAAATAAATTCACATATTCATCATATTTTTCCGATGTATTAGGATCAACAATGTTAATTCCTTTTATAGCTAACTGATTGTCTTTGATCTTTTTCTCTATTCTTTGCTGATTTCCTACTAATACAATATTCGCATATGCCTCTTGTATTACTTGTTCAGTAGCTTTTAAAATTCTGATATCTTCTGCTTCTGGAAGTACAATTGTTTTTATGTCCTTTTTTGCTCTTTGCTTAACTTCATCAATAAATGACATTTCTTATTCTCCTTTTTCCTTTTTCGTCTTCTATTATATCGAGATTTTATCAAAAGTACAAGTATTTTCACGAAAATTATAAAATCGATTTTATGCTTTCGTCTTGTCTTAATCTCCATGACAAAAAGTGATAAGCTTGCTTGTCTTGATTTACAGCAATTTCTGCAATCTCTTCATCATCTCGTAATCGATCACTGGCATATTTAATAATCGAACCTTTATTTTGAACGGCTATTTTTACCACTTCTTTATCATCTCTTAATTCTTCTTCCGCATAATATAAACCTTGTCCATAGCGTTTACAACTTTCTAACACAACCTCTTTATCTGCTCTCAACCTTTCGGAAGCATAACAAATTGTCCAAGGAGCCTTTTTTATTGCCATCATAATCATTTCTTTATCATCTTTTAATCGTTCACTAGCAAATTCTAAAGCTTCTCCATCTTGTTCTAAAGCTATTTTCACTATTTCTTTATCATCTTTCAATAATCTAACCATTTACCATTTTCTTGCAGTGCTTGTTTTACCCACTCTTTATCCTCTTTGTGATGAATCACTTCTTCTATTTTCATTTTTTCTTCTCTTTTCTTTTTGTATTGTCTTTTTTATTTTAATTTTGCTACACATGCTTTTATGTTTATTCCTTGAGCAGAAAACATTTTTTCATGCTCGGTTTCAAAATTTTTCTCAAAAATCGGTTCATGATGTAAGTCATATGTCTTTTTTAATATTTCAAAACCACTTTCTTCTAAATAGATTAAACTAGAAGCAAATAGTTCGTCATCATCTGTTTTAAGATGAATTTCTCCATTATTTTTTAAAAATTGCTTATATTTTTCTAATTGAATAGAATGTGTTAGTCTTTTTTTTCGATGTTTTCCCCTTGGCCATGGATTACAAAAATTAATATAAATTCTCTCTACTTCATCTTGTCTATCCAATATCAATAAAATTCTTTCAATATCAAATCTTGTTAACAAAATATTTTTTATTTCTACATTCGCTTTTTCATAAGCTTGCTCAATATTTCTCTTTGCTAATCCTAACATAGCATCCACTAAATCAATAGCCACATAATTTATATTTTGATTAGCTAATGCTACTTGTGCCATAAATTGTCCTTTTCCACATCCTAGCTCTATGTGTAACGGTTGTTCTGCATGTTCAAATTGTTTCTTCCACTTTCCTTTAACTTTGTCGGGTTCATCTATATAAAATTTACTTGCTTCTAATTCTGGCCTTGCCCATTTTTTATATCGAATTCTCATGTGTTTTTCCTCCCGTTTATTTTTATCTTATTTATTATACGGTAACTTATCTTTTTTTTCAAGAAAATTTGATTTCTCTTTTTAATCATTATATAATCTTATCTAAGGAGGGATAATCAAAAAGACATGAAATTAGTGTATCCAATAAAAGAAAAAGAAAAAAATATTAATGAGCTCTTAAAAACTGAACTAAATATTTCTACTAAATTATTAACTAAATTAATAAAAAACCATAACATTTTTCTTAATGGAAAATCTTGTGACACTCGTAACTTAGCACATTTAAATGATCTTCTAATCCTTGACTTTTCTTATAAAGAAAACAATACGAACATTGTTCCCACACCAATGAATTTATCCATCGTTTATGAAGATGAATGGTTTTTGGTTATCAATAAGCCTGCTGGCATACCTATTCATCCTTCTAGATTACACTATAGCGATTCTTTATCAAATGGTATAAAGTTTTATTTTGATTCCATTCACTTATCAAAAAAAATACGTCCTGTTAATCGTCTAGATATAGATACTTCTGGATTAGTTGTTTTTGCCAAATGTGAATATATCCAAGAATGTTTCATTCGTCAAATGGCCAAGCAGATTTTTCAAAAAGATTATTTATGCTTAGTTAATGGATTTTTAACACCAAAAATAGATACCATTCAATTGCCAATTGGCAGAAAAATAGGAAGTATAATAGAAAGATGTATCGATAAAAATGTTGGTCAACCTTCCATTACTCATTATGAAGTACTAAAAGAATTCCAAAATGACAGTTTAGTAAAATGTAGATTAGAAACAGGACGAACTCATCAAATTCGTGTTCATATGTCGGCTATTGGACACCCTTTAGTGCGGAGATACGTTATATGGCTATAAATCTAATGAGATTAATCGACAAGTTTTACATAGTTATCAAATTAGTTGTTTTCACCCCATTACTAAACAAAAGCTAATATGGAAAAGTGACCTTCCAGAAGATTTAAAAAGAATCATTAGTAAAAGACAAAATTTATGTTATCGATAAATTTTGTCTTTTACCTATCTAAACGTTACTAAGTAAGGAATCCTCTTCTTACCCAATATTAAATTGCTTCTAAAATTGTACGCTTATCTTGTACACCAACAAAGGTTTTCTCTACTTTTCCCTGTTTGACGATCATAATTGTTGGAATAGTCATAATACCATATTGTCTTGCCAAATCTTGATTTTCATCGACATTGATTTTCCCTACTTTTACTATTTCTCTTTTTTCTTCTGCAATTTCATCAATTACCCCTGACATTACTCTACATGGCCCACACCAATCTGCATAAAAATCAACGATAACTGGCTTATCACTTTTTAAAACTTCCTTTTCAAAATTTTCACTCGTTACATCTAAAATATTCATAGTTTCCTCCTTAAAATTTTTATTTTCCACAGGTTTTTCCTGCTTTTTTATTAT
>CANOPF010000029.1 GCA_947568535.1 uncultured Clostridium sp.
TGAAAAGGCGAGGTAAGAGCTCACCGCCACTATGGTGACATAGTGGGTCAGTGTAAACCCCATCTGAAGCAACACCTAAAAAGAAGATTAAACCTGCTCGGTGCCTTCTAATTTGAGTGGCTTGAGATATATAGCAATATATATCCTAGATAAATGACTATTTTAAAAGACAGAACCCGGCTTACAGATTTACTCTGTTTTTTTTTGTTTATTTTTGACATTTAAGTTAGCGAAGGTGTATAATGAAATGGATTGATGGATAAAAACTAAATAAAGTAGATAAAGAAAGAGAGGAAAATATGAAGAATAAAAAACAAATAATCATAGGCATAGTCGTTATATTAGCGATAACTAGTATTATATTAACCATAGTGATTCTTAATCAACAAAGAGAAGAAAAAGCAAAACAAATCTTAATCAGTTTTATAGAAGATATAGAGGCGAAAAATTATGAAGCTATGTATGAAAAAGTAGTTTCTATGAACATGAGTAAAGAAGATTTTATTACCAGAAATAAGAATATTTATGAAGGTATTAACAGTAGTAATATAAGCATAGATATACAGAACATAAAAAAACAAGAATCAAAATATGAAATTTTTTATCATCAAAAAATGGATACAACAGCAGGAAAAGTAGAATTTGATAATAAAGTCATTATAGAAAAAGAAAAAGGAATAGATAAATTACAATGGTCATCTAATTTTATTTTTCCACAATTAGGAGAAAATCAAAAAATAAGAATATCAACAATAAAAGCAAAAAGAGGAGATATTTTAGATAGAAATGAGGTAAAGTTAGCAACAGATGGAATAATTTTATCGGCTGGTGTTGTTCCCCAGAAATTGGGTGATAACAAAAAACAAAGTATAGCAAAAATAGCAGAATTAACAGGAGTATCAGAAGCGTATATCAATCAACAATTAGAAGCCAGTTGGGTAAAAGAGGATACATTTGTACCAATTAAGAAAATTGCCATAACAAATACAGCATTAAAAGAAGCATTGCTTCAAATACCAGGTGTGTTAATTAAGCAAGAAGAAGGTAGAGTATATTCATTAGGAAAAGAAGCAGGTCATTTAATAGGATATGTGCAAGACATTAATGCAGAAGAGTTAAAAGAGAAAGAAGGAAAAAACTATCACACAACAAGTATAATAGGAAAATCTGGTTTAGAAAAAGCCTATGAAGAACGCTTAAGAGGAATTGATGGCACAGAAATTTACATAGTCGACGAAAAAGAAAATAAACTAACAGAAATTATTAGACAAAATAAAAAAGATGGTCAAGATATAAAACTTACTATTGATAGTCGCTTGCAAACGCAATTATATGAACAAATGAAGAAAGATAAAGGTTTTTTTGTCGTTATGCAACCAATAACAGGAGAATTATTAGCTTTAGTTAGTACACCTACCTTTGATGCAAATGACTTTGTTGTTGGAATGACAACAGCACAGTGGGAAACACTTAATCATGACGAAAATAAACCATTATATAACCGTTTTATCCAAAGATATTGTCCAGGTTCTACGTTTAAGCCAATAACAGGAGCAATTGGATTAACAATAGGAAAAATTGATGCGAATGAAGATTATGGTTATACAGGAACAAGTTGGCAAAAAGACGCATCTTGGGGGAATTACCAGATAACTACATTAACTGATTATAAAGGAGAAAGAAATTTGCATAATGCAATGATTCATTCCGATAACATTTATTTTGCCCAATCAGCATTAAAAATTGGAGCAGATGTATTAGCAGAAAATTTAAATAAAATGGGATTTAATGAAACAATCGAATTTCCTCTAGCGCTTAGCCGATCTCAATATGCTAATCAAAACGGAGAAAAAATAGAAGGAGAGGCTAAATTAGCTGATTCTGGATATGGGCAAGGTAGTCTATTGGTTAATCCAATTCATATGGCATCTATCTATTCATCTTTTGTCAATAAAGGAAATATGATAAAGCCTTATATTGAATATGATGAAAACAAAGCTAAAAATAAGCAAGGAGAAATATTAAAACAAGAAATTTTCTCGTTAGAAGCAACAAATGAAATAAAAGAAACATTAATACAAGTAGTAGAAAATGAACAAGGAACAGCCAATGACATGAAGATTAACGGAGTAACTATAGCAGGAAAAACAGGAACAGCAGAGTTAAAAACATCTAGTCAAGATATAGAAAGTGGAACCTTAGGATGGTTTAATTGTTTTACCATCAATAAAACAGATGGAGAGGATGTATTAATGATTAGTATGGTAGAAAATCAACAAGATAATCAAGAAGGAGGAAGTCATTATTTAATCAAAAAAATTAGAACGTTATTTTAATTTTTGACACGATTATACAAAAAAACAAAACTTAAGCGATTTTAGTCTAGACTTTTAAAAAAAATTTAGGTATAATAGAAAAAAGAAAAATATTACACAATAGATAAATAAAAAGGTGAAATTTTGGAGGTCACATCAGAATGTATGAGAGAAGTGCAATTGTCTTAGAAAGATATATGGAAAAAATTCTAGAATTTAATAAAAATTACAATTTAAAGAAGAACTATGAAAATTTTAATGAATTAATTACAGAAATCGAAAATTATCAAATTATGACAGATAAAGAGACCAAAGTCATACAAGAATTTGATAATACAGCAAGGAAAATACAAAACTTGCAACAAGAACAAGAAAGATTATATAAAATAAATAGGAGATTAGAAGATGACCGAGTACAATTATTTAATGATTTAGGAGAAGATGCTAAATTATTGGATAGTAAATTTAAAAAAATAGAAAATACCCTAGAAAAAAATAATGAACAATTAAAAGAAATTAGAGAAGAATTTATTCATTTTTTAAGTGACTTTTCGCAAAAACAAAAAGAAAGAAATAAATGTGAAAAAACAAAAAGAGTAGGGGAAGCAAATCACATTGAATACATAGAAAGAGTAAATACAGAATTCAGCGAGATTGATGGAAGAGATTTAGTAAACATAAAGGATTTTGTTAGTTCAGAGAAGGAACAAATAAAAAAAGAAGCTTTAGAAATTATGATAAAAAATGGAAAAAGCGAAAGAGTAGCATTTGACCAAGATGTACTAAGAAAAGCAATTAACACAAGAATGGATATTGCCGAAAAAGAAGCAGAATGTTATGCTATTATATATGAGAGAATGAAGAAATTATTATCAGAAATAGAAACAGATACAGTTAAACTGAATAAGCATAAAAAAACATTACGTGATACCAGTGTTAAATTAGCTTTTTTAAAAGCGGAAAAAGAATATATTGTAGGATTTTTAGACTATGAAAGAATGACAGCTATTAGTGGAACAAGAGCACATAAAAAAATGATGAGAGAGGCCTGCCAGAATTTTGAATTAGACATGATTCAAATTAAAAATTTATATGAGTTAATTTTAAAAGAAGTAAGTGGTAAATCAACCAAAAAAGCATATAAAGAATTATATAATAAAACATATTTACGAAACATTGAGGATAAGGAAAAGAATTTTGAAGAAGAAGTCAATCATGTTAATATTAGTATGGGAACAGTCATTAACTCAAATTATTGGAGAATCGAAGGCATTAAAAATATATATAATGTATTTCAAGCAGAGGTATCCGAAAAATTTGAAAAAGATTTATCAGCGTATAGAATTGAAGATTTAGAAGAAGTAGAAGCAAAAGAAATGAATGAATATGAAAAAGAAGAATATTCTATGGAGCCATTTGAGAATATTGATGATGAAGAAGAGGATGAGGAAAACGAAACAGAACAATATACAAATGAGGATAAACAAATTCAATGGGATGAAGAAGAGGAACAACAAGAAGAAATAAAAAAGAACGAAGAAAATATTTTTGATGATGAAGATAGTATTGAAGAAATAATAGAAAAAAGTAGAAAGAAAACCATTCGAGGAAAACATCATAAAGAAAAAGAGAACAAAGGCTTGTTCAATCAGTTATTTAAAAAGTCGTAATTAGGGAAATTGTCCTATTGCGACTTTTTTTTTCGTTTATAAGGTTTAACTTCATCAGTAATTTCTAATAAATAATCAACAGAGGTATTATAAAATTTAGCGAGTTCAATTAATATTCTAGTAGGGATATCATTTTCTCCCGTTTCGTATTTGGAATAACCTGTTTGAGACATATTTAAAATTGTTGCAATATTTTTTTGCGTCAAATCACGATCTTCGCGCAAAGCACGAATTCTATAATATGAATTCCCGTTATGATTCAATTTTATCACTCCTTGCTTTTTAAGTTCTAATATATAGTATTAACCTGAATCAGAAAATCTATAAATAATCCGAAGCCTTTCATACGAACGAATAAAAAGCTTTTAAAAATATTTTAAAATATTAAAAAAATACTATTGACTTCTAACCTGAAATAGGTTAGAATGTAATTGTGTAACCTGAAACAGATTAAATACAATATAAGGGGGTGAATTTTAAGAAAAGTGAGAATGACAGTTTATGGTAGAGCCAAACGAGGAAAAAGGAAAAAAATCACAACAGCTTATTTTATTTTGGGAATCATAGTATGCTTGAGCATTTATGTGATCTTTAGCTATCAGCAAACAAAAATACAGGATAACACAACACAAAAAAACGATAGTAGTAGTGAACAAAAGGCTATACTAGATAAAACAATAATAGAGGAAAAACAAGAGGAAAAATCAAATATTGTGATACCAGAAAAAATGGGGAATTACGAAGTCCTAGGACAATTAGTAATAGAGAAAATAGATTTAATCAAAAATATATTAAATATATCAGAAAATGCCTCACTGAAATTATCTATTGCTAAATTGTATGGACCTAACTTAAATGAGTCAGGAAACTTTTGTATTAGTGGACATAATTGGAACAATATGTTAAAAAGGTTGTCTGAAATGCAAGTAGGAGATACTTTTTATATCATTAACAAAGAAGATAAAATGAAAATAGAGTATACTATAGATGATATGTATACTTGTATGCCAGAAGATTTATCGTGTTTAGACCAAAAACATGATGGCAAAAGAGAAGTAACTCTTATTACTTGTAATCCAGGTGGATTAACCAGATTAATTTGCAAAGCACATGAAACAGAAAGAGTACAAAAATAAGTACTATACAAAAAGAAACGAGAAAGGAATGAAGAAAAATGAAAAGAACAATATTAGGAATAGCCATTTTAGTTATGGTTTTAATGATGATGATGGGGAGTGTTAATGCAGCAAATGTAACAGCAAAAACAGAAGTAACAAAAGGAGAGATGGTAGCAGTAACCGTCAATACAGAAAAACCAGTATTAGCTATTGAGTTTGAATTAACTTATGATACAACAAAATTTGAATATGTAGGAGCTTCAGCAGGTAGTTTAGGAATACCAAGCGTAACTAATAATACATCAGAAGGAATTGTTACCATAGCTATTGCAGCAAGTGATGGAAAAACAACAACACAGCAAGTAACAATTAACTTTAGAGCAAAAGAAACAACAGAAGAGGGAAAATTTACCGTAAGTAATTTAGTTACTGATGTTACAGGAGAAGTAATGACAAATGCTACAACAACAGTCAAAGTACTAGAAGAAACACAAAAGCCAGTAGAGCCAACAGAACCAACTAATCCAGAAAAACCAACAGAGCCAACAGAACCAACTAATCCAGAAAAACCAACAGAGCCAACAGAACCAACAACACCAGAAAATAAGGAAGAAAAACCAAACCATAGTTTAACAAACAATCAAAAAGGGGAGCAAAAGGTTGGAACTGATGGAAAAGTAATTAGAAAATTACCACAAACAGGAGCACCAATATATGTAGTAGTAGGAGCCTTGGTTGCTGTGATAAGTATAGCATTAGTAGTCAAGAAAACAAAATAGAAAATAAGATAAAATTTATACTTTTGGGAGGAATGAAAAGTGAAAAAGAATTTTAAATTTTTGTCATCATTAGCATTAGCAGGTATATTAGCAACAAATGTTATAGGAACACCAGCATTTGCGGTAACAACAGATCATATAATTAAGACAGAACCTGTAGGTATTTATAAAAAATTAATAGAAGGAAAAAAAGTAGTACCTTTTGTTCTAGCCAATAGAAATGACAAAGTAACAATTAGGGATATTAATGATAGTGGAAAATTTAGTATGACGCAATTTAATGGTTTATCTGTACCAGCAGAAAATACAGTAGTATGTACAGGAGATACTTTTGTATCAAATGGAGAAGAATATACTGTTGTTATTTATGGGGATGTTGACAAAGATGGTTCGATTAGTGTTGTTGATGCTTTAAAAATTCAACAATATCGAGCACATATAGAAGGGGTAACATTAGATCCAATCCAATTAGAAGCAGCAAATGTAATGCGTGCAGATAATTCTGGCGTAAATATTGTAGATGCATTACATATTCAACAATATCGAGCAAAAATAACCGATATGATTATTGATAAAATACCAGAGCAAGAACCAGAAAGTGAAGTGAAATCAAACTATACAGTAACAATAAATGAAAAAGGAATAATTAACAATGTAAATATAGAAGATACCAAGGTAAAAGTTCAATTAGCAGAAGTGCTAACAGAAGATAAGAAAAATGTTGCATTAAAAATAATCAATCCTGATGGTTCAGAAGAAATCATCAAAAACGATATAACTATACCTGCTTATACAAGTCAAGTAACGGTAAAAATAGGAAATCTATCTTCTATGAACATAAAAGAAGGAGTATTAACAGGAAAATTAGTGGTTTTAGAAGGAATAGAAGAAAAAGAAGAATTATCAACATTTACTGTGACTAAAAATACCGAAATATTACCCAAAGCTGCTCAAGTAAGGACAGAACGTATAAGTACACCTGAAGCAAACATGTCTTTTGTTGCATGTGGAGATAGTGATATCGTAAACATGTATTATGTGGTATTAGAAAATGAAGAAAAAGCACCTACAACATTAGAAGAATTGACAGAATCAGTAGCGATTCGTAATAATCAGTTACAAGAGGAGATAATTGCTAATCAATTGAAAAATGATGTAGCCTATCGAATTTATTATGTATTAGAAAATTCTTATGGAAGTAGAGGAGAAATAATAGAAAATGCTGTAATTACCAAAGATACAACTAAAGTGACAAGAGAAAAAGCATTAACCAAAGTAGATGTACCCATTTTAACAAAAGAAGGAGAAAATATTACTACAGCAGAATTTACATGGACATTAGCTGATGGAGAGACATCAACAGGAAAAACATTTATGGTTACTTTATATAAAGATGGAAAAATCATAAAAGAAGTACCAGTTAGCAATGCAACGACAACAACTGATTTTGCTAATGAGATAAGAGAGGCAGGAAAATACAAAGTAAGTGTAGTGGTAAAAGGAAATGAAGAAGGAACTTCAAAAG
This sequence comes from uncultured Clostridium sp., assembly GCA_947568535.1. Classification (GTDB taxonomy): domain Bacteria; phylum Bacillota; class Clostridia; order TANB77; family CAG-508; genus CAG-269. Next base: position 7,408 of record CANOPF010000029.1, read on the forward strand.
ATTCTGAATCAATCCAATCAAGTGAAATTGAAGTAAAAGCACTAAATTCAGTTAGCAATATTGATTTTACAATTGATGAAAAAAATACCAAAAAAATAACCTGGGATAGTGAATATGATTCAAAAGAAATAAAAGAATATCAGATTCAGTTATTGGTTCTTAACCAGAAAAAATATGAGAAATTTGGGAATGTATTAACAACAAATGAAAAAGAAGTAGCTATTACCATAGATAATAATAAGATTTATAAAGCGGAAGTTACAGTAATAGCAAAAGATGGACAACTAGCAGAACGTGATTCTAAAGTAGAAACATCTGAAGAATTTTTTACGGTAGCTACTTCATCCATGACCATAGATAGTAAAACAGAAAGTACTGTTACCTTAAAGTTAGCAAAACCTGTTACAATAGAAGGAAAAACAATTATATATGATGTAGAAGTATATGAAGTTACTGGAGAAGATGGAACAACAAAACCAAAATATTTATTAAGCGATATAAAGGAAAATGTTAGATTAGTAGGAGATAAAATTGTAGTAGATGGATTAGCAGACAACAAAACGTATACATTTAAATTGATTGCTAAGGTAGAAGAAATCAAAGGTGAATCTGGGTTTCTTACAGAAACGACAACTTTACACAAAATGCCAGAAATTAAAAATTTAACTGTTTCTACAGAAGTGGGAGAGGGAAAAATAGTAAAAACAACAGAAGGAGATTTAAATATTGGAGGAATATTGATTTCAAAAGCTGACAAAAATCAATATCCAGTCGAATTAACAAAAGTAAATGCTTTAATGGATACACTTGTTCCAGAAGATATCATAACGTTGGAAGGTAAAAAATTAACCTTAACATTACCAAACAAAGCGTCAGCAGAAGGAAAAGAAGATGTAAGAAACTTTGGAGCCATAACAGAAGGAATGATAGTAGAAATAGAAGGAAATAAATTCAGTAAAACCATTAAAACAACAAAAGGCAAACAACCAAAAGAAGTAATTTTAAAAGGAAATCATGCTATATTCAATCTAGAAGATCTAAATGCAGACAAAGTAATATTAAATAATAGCCTAGTCGTAACGGCAAAAAATCAGCCAGTAACAGTCGCTAGTAAAGCAACGGTTAATATAAATGGAGTGGAAGTGAAAGCACAAAAAGACGTTACTATTACAGCGGTAAATAAAACATTGACAGTTACACCAAATAATGGAGTAAATGATTTAACCTTTGAAAATACAACAGAGGGAGATACAACCATTAAATTTAATGGACTTGCTGGATATGGTTCAACACAAGAAGGAGAAATAACCATTAAATCATCAGTAAATGGTAAAATATCAATAGCAGGAACGAATATGAACATTGCTAGTCATTTAAATATTGATATAGAGAAAGGTATGGTAGATATTTCAAGTAATACATTAGGAGGAGATAAACATGTCAATATTACTAGTCAAAAAAATACCCAAACAATGATTACAGCAATAGCTAAAACAAGTGCACCAACGATATTAAAAGGAAAAACATTAACATTAAAAGCATATCAAACGGAAGAAGAAATAAATGAACTAAAAGCTGTTTTAGGATTAACAGAAATTTCAACAGATTTATTAGCTGAGATACAAAACTATATTAATTCTTTTGACATTAATGGAAAAGGTGCAACAATAACAATAGATGCAAAAGATTTAACCAAAGTAACCATTACTTTTGATCAAAATACGTCTGTGGAAAAGGTAAATATTGCTAATATTAAATAAATGAAACCAACAAAAAAAAACTACCAATGTGGCAAAGAAATGCTATTTTGGCAGTTTTTTTTGCGTGAAAATCGGATTAGTCTTTATCTAGTTGAAAAAAGTGAAAATTATTGGTATAATTTGTGCATAAGATGAAAATGTGTAAAATAAACACAACACAAAAGAAGGAGTAAAAATGTACAAAATTGATAAATTTCAAAAAGAAGATAAAAGAATACAAACGATAAAAAAAATAATCAGTACAACCATGTATCTTATACTTATCCCTATAATAACGATTAATCTAACACTAATGATAAAATCATTTATTAATCCAGAGCAAACACCAGATTTCTTTGGTTATAAAAATTTTGTGATTGTATCAGGAAGTATGGAACCCACGATAAAAAAAGGGGATGCCATATTGGTAAAAGAAGTGCCTCAAGATGAAATTAGAAGCAACGATATTGTAGCTTTTACACAAGGAAAAAACAAAGTAACACATAGAATTATAGAAATTATAGAAGAAAATGGAAGTAAAAAATACAAAACAAAAGGAGATAATAATTATACAGAAGATAAGGAAAAGATAACATATGAACAAATAGAAGGAAAATATCAATTTAAAATTAATCAGTTTCGTGTGATGACAGAAATCATGAACAGTAGAATTACCTTAATTATTTTAGTTTTCATTCTTCTTTTTATTTATTATAATAAAGTAAGAATGAGAAAAAGAAAAGAAGAAAGAAAAAGGAAAAGAGAACATTATAAAAAATAAATTAATGCAATACAAGAATAAGAAGTAAATATAATACTTCTTATTTTTTACTTGATGAGTTATTGTTATGCAGTAAAAAAAGAAATGAAAAAAAGCATTAACAATTGAATGTATATTCAACTATAATACAAAAAGATTGAATACATATTCAACTAATAAGGAGGAAAGATATGGGAAAAATGAATTAATATGTGATTGTCATATCATACATGAAGAAACAGTAAAGGATACATTAAAAAAAATGCCAAAAGAAAATACCTTTAATAATCTTCTATATCACATCAGTTAGGAACATTACGTAGAATGAATATAGTCAAATGCAGAAAAGAAGGAAAAGAATGAGAAAAAATACACATAAAGTAAAAGAATTATTGTTCATTATGGTTTCAGCCATATTATTATTATTTTCAATTATGGTTAAATTCGAAAATGTATGGGTAAATCGTAGTATTTATCTAATCAGTTATTTATTAGTAGGGGCAAAAATTGTCAAAAAAGCACTAAAAAATATCATAAGAGGAAAGGTATTGGATGAGAATTTTTTAATGTCTATAGCAACCATAGGTGCTTTTGCTATTAATGAATTTCCAGAAGCAGTCACAGTAATGTTATTCTATCAAATTGGAGAATTATTTCAAGATTATGTTATTGATAAATCAAGAAAGTCAATTGCTAGTTTAATGGACATTCGACCTGATTATGCAAATGTTTATCGCAATGCACAGATAAAAAGAGTCAATCCTAGTGAGGTTAAAATAGGAGAAACGATTATGGTAAAGCCAGGAGAGAAAATACCTTTAGATGGAATAGTAAAAGAGGGAAGTTCCATGTTAGATACATCTGCCTTAACGGGTGAATCTATACCAAGAAAAGTAGTTTGTGGTGATTCTATATTCAGTGGTTGTATCTTGTCCTTGTGCATTAGTTTTATCTATTCCCTTAAGTTTTTTTGCAGGAATAGGAGGAGCTTCTAAAAGAGGAGTTCTCATTAAAGGAAGTAATAAAGGAAAAATTGTATTTATTGGAGATGGAATAAACGATGCTCCTGTTCTTGCTTTATCAGATATCGGAATTGCCATGGGTGGACTTGGTTCTGATGCGGCAATTGAAGCAGCAGATATCTTAAGTGTTTTTGGCTTATCGACAATGTGGGAGGCAGTATTTGCTGATGTAGGAGTATCTGTTTTAGCTATTATTAATTCGTTAAGAATGTTATATCCATACACATCAAAGCAAAAATTAAAGGAGATAGATCAGTGTAAATAATTTTTTAGTTAATACATTGTTTTTACTTCTTATTATCTAGAATTAAGAGAAGAACGAAGTAAAAAGAAGAAAAGTTAATCATAATAGTTAAAGAGCAAACATAAGTTGATTATTATTTGCTCTTATGTTATGATATGAGTAATTGATTGGAGAGAAAACTAAGATAATAGGAGATTAAAATATGTTGCAAATTAAAAATGTGCATAAACAATATCAAACAGAAAATTTAATACAAAAAGCACTAGATGATGTCAGTTTGAACTTTAGAGAGAATGAATTTGTGGCAATTTTAGGCCCAAGTGGTTCTGGAAAAACAACACTTTTAAATATCATTGGAGGACTAGATTCCTATGATAAAGGAGATTTAATTATTAATAAGATTTCTACCAAACATTATCAAGATAGAGATTGGGATTCTTATCGCAATCATACTATTGGATTTGTATTTCAAAGTTATAATCTAATACCACATCAAACCATCTTGTCTAATGTAGAATTAGCACTTACGATTTCAGGTGTACCTAAAAACAAACGTAGACAAAAAGCGATACAGGCACTCGAACAAGTAAATCTTGCTGATCAAGCTCACAAAAAACCAAACCAGTTATCAGGAGGACAAATGCAAAGAGTAGCGATTGCCAGAGCTTTAGTCAATAATCCAGATATTGTATTAGCTGATGAACCAACAGGAGCTTTAGATAGTCAAACGAGTGTACAGGTAATGGAATTGTTAAAAGAAGTAGCTAACGATCGTTTAGTTGTTATGGTGACACATAATCCAGAATTGGCAGAACAATATGCTACACGTATAGTCAATTTAAAAGATGGCAAAATACAATCAGATACGAATCCTTATGTAATAGAGAAGGAACAAGATAATCAACTAACGCATAAAAATATGGGAAAAACATCTATGTCATTTTTTACATCTTTATTATTGAGTTTTCATAATTTGAAAACAAAAAAGGGAAGAACATTGTTAACTTCATTTGCTGGTTCTATTGGTATTATTGGAATAGCATTGATACTATCTTTATCAAATGGGGTAAATACATATATTAAATCAGTACAAGAAGATACTTTATCCGAATATCCTATTCAAATTCAACGTTCTGGCATTGACATTAGTTCATTATTAGTCAGTGATCATCATGATACAAGTGAGAAAAAAGAAAATGCAGACATTCAGGTTAATCGTAGGATAACCAATATGTTTTCTAAAATAGGCTCAAATGATTTAGCCTCTTTAAAACAATATTTAGAAAAAGATGAAAGTACATTAAAACAATATACAAAAGCCATTGAGTATACCTATCCAGTTCAACCAAGAATTTATCGTCAAAATACAGAAAAAATAAAACAACTTAATCCAGATACTTCTTTTTCTCGTTTAGGAATGGGTTCAGGAGTTAGCACCAATTCGATGATGTCTAGTATGATGAGTACAGATGTATTTTTTTCTATGCCAGCTGATGTAAAATTATTTGAAGGTCAGTATGAAGTAAAGGCAGGAAAATGGCCTACCAATTATCATGAATGTATGTTAGTATTAACGGCAAAAGGAAATATTAGTGATTTTCTTTTATATACATTAGGACTAAGAGATGAAGAAGAATTGAATCATATGGTAGATCAATTTTTAGTAGGAGAAAAAGTAGATACACTCAATTTTACCGATTCATATTCCTATGAAGAGATCTTAGGTATTACCTTTAAATTAGTTAATAGTAGTGACTGTTATGAATATGATTCAGAATTTAATGTTTGGCGCGATAAATCAGATAATACAGAATATATGAGAAAAGTGGTAGAACAGGGAGAAGAAATAAAAATAGTAGGGATTGTACAACCAAAAGAAGGAGCGACAGCGACGATGTTACAAACAGGGATATACTATCCAACATCATTAACTAACCATATAATGGAAAAATCAGCTAATAGTCAAATTGTAAAAGAACAGTTACAGTCACCTGAGATTAATGTATTTACAGGAAAAAGATTTGATGATAATCAAGAAAAAAACTCTTTTCCTATGAATTCTCTTATTCAAGTAGATAAAGATGCTATAAAATCAGCATTTAGAATTGACCAATCAAAAATAAAAGTAGATTTTGGGAATGTAAATCAATTAATGAGTAAAACAACGTGGCCTACACTGGATGTAAATGAAGTATTGAAAAACGTAAAATTTTCTTTTTCTCATGAGGATATAGAACGATTAACAAAAGAGATTTTGAAAGGCTATGAAGCATATCTCCAAAAGAATATGAAGATAGATCTTAATCAAATGAATAAACAGTTAACGGAATACTTATCATCAAAAGAAGCAGGTGAACTATTAAAAAAAGAAATAGAAAAAGCCATTAAAGAAAATGGAGAACTGACAATTACACAAACACAAATACAAAATATTATGAAGAATATAGTAAAAAATAATAATTTACAAGATATCACTGAATGGGAAAAATATTTTACTAAGTATTGGCAAACAGAAGAAGCAAAAGAAATGATTCGACATCAGTTATCGTTAATCATACAGTCACAAAATTTGGATAAACAAATGGCCAATGTGATGAAAAAATATGGGGAAACGGTTATGACAACAATGAGTAAACGTTTAGAAAAAGAAATAGCAGTAGCTATAAATAACTTAAGTAAATCAATGAAAAATGCCATAAGTATTGATGAAGAAACATTTATGAAAGCTTTTCAAATGAAAATGAATGAAGAAGAATTAGCAGAGTTAATAACCTCGTTAATGTCAAAAGAAAAAAATACATATGAAAATAATTTGTGTAAGTTAGATTATGCCAATTTTGAAGAACCTGCGGGTATCCATATCTATCCAAAAGACTTTGAAGGAAATAAAGCTGTTACTAAATGGTTAAATGAATATAGTGATAGAATGAGGAAAGAAGGAGAAGACGAAAAAGTAATTTCTTATACCGATATGGTAGGAACATTAATGAATTCGGTAACCGTTATTATTGATGTTATTAGTTATGTACTGATTGCTTTTGTTAGCATTTCTTTATTTGTTTCTTCGATTATGATTGGTGTTATTACCTATATTAGTGTATTGGAACGTAAAAAGGAAATTGGTATTTTAAGAGCAATTGGAGCTTCTAAACATAATATTGCACAAGTTTTTAATGCGGAAACATTTATAATTGGTATGCTTGCTGGTATATTGGGCGTTGGTATTACGATTTTATTCTTAATACCAACAAACAAAATTATCTCAATGGTTTCAAATGGAGCTAATGTTAAAGCTTCTTTACCAACTTTAGCAGGTGTTATTTTAATTATCTTAAGTACAGTTTTAACGTTAATGGGTGGAATCATTCCTGCTAAAAAAGCAGCAAAAGAAGATCCTGTAATGGCATTACGATCAGAATAAATTATCAAAGGAGTAATAAATATGGCAACAACTAATGAGTATATAGAGTATGTATGTGAACAAATAAAAGGAGTAGGAGAAATCCGATATAAGAAAATGTTTGGAGAATTTATGGTATATGTTAATAACAAACCAATTGTGATTGTTTGTGATAATGTACCATTTGTGAAAAAACTTGAATGTATAGAAGAAATGATGAACCAAGCACAAACAGGTTATCCCTATAAAGGAGCAAAAGAACATTATATTTTAGATATTGATGATGTTAATCTTTGCCAAGCGGTAATCACCAAATTAGAGAAAATAACTCCTATTCCTAAACCAAGGAAAAAGAAATAAATCATATACAATATCATACAAAAGATTACTAATCAAAAAAAATTAGTAATCTTTTTATTTTGTCACTTACTAGTCACTTTCAAGGTGTATCATAAAAAAGAAATAAAAGGAAGGGAGAAAATATATATGGAAATCTTAAGGGTAGAAAATCTATGCAAACAATATGGAAAAGGGGAAAATAAGGTAATGGCACTTGATCATATTTCATTTAGTGTGGAAAAAGGAGAGTTTGTAGCCATTGTAGGAGCATCAGGGAGTGGAAAATCTACATTATTACATTTAATAGGAGGAGTAGATAGACCAACAAGTGGAAAAGTATTTATTGATCAAAAAGATATTTATCAATTTAATGATGACGAATTAGCGATATTTAGAAGAAGGCAAGTAGGATTAATTTATCAATTTTATAATTTGATTCCTATATTAAACATAGAAGAGAATATAACTTTACCATTAGATCTCGATAATCGAAAAATAAATAAACAAAAATTAAATGAGTTAATCAAAATATTAGGATTAGAAGAAAGAAGAACACATCTTCCTAATCAGTTATCGGGAGGACAACAACAAAGAACTTCCATAGGGAGGGCTATGATAACCACACCTAGTATTATACTAGCTGATGAGCCAACTGGAAATTTAGATTCAAAGTCAAGTGATGAAATAGTAGCCTTGCTCAAAAAATCGAATAGAGAGTATAAACAAACCATTATTATGATTACACACAATATGGAAATTGCCAAAATAGCTGATAGAGTGATAAAAATTGAAGATGGTAAAATTGTTAGGGAGGTGTAATCATGAACGTTCTTAGCAGATTATCGATTAAAAATTTAAAATTAAATAAAAAAAGAACAATCAGTACAATTATAGGAATTATTCTTTCTGTAGCACTTATTTGTGCTGTAAGTAGCTTAGGAATTAGTTTTCAAGCTACATTAATAGAAAATGCGATCAATGAAACAGGATATTATCATATAGAACTAAAAAATGTAAATGACAAGCAAATGAAAGAAATAGAACATAACAGAGATATTCAAGAAATAAATAAAGTGAAAAATTGTGGGTATGCAAAACTAGAAGGAAGCCAAAATAAACAGAAACCATATATGAAATTATTTTCCATGGATAGGCAAACTTTTGATCATTTGAGATTAAAATTAATTAAAGGTAATTTTCCAACCAATAGCCATGAGGTGATAATTAGTAAATCTATTATTAAGGATGCAAAAGTGAATTATCAAATAGGAGATACCATACATCTTGATATAGGTGAAGGAAAAACAGTAAAAATAGTAGGGATAATAGAAAAACCAAATATAAATTTTGAAGGATTTTCAGAATCAGGATATACGATTATTAGTACAGAATTAGAACAAGGAGAAAATGATTTATATGTAAGTTTAAAAAATCCTAAAGAATATAAAACGGCAATACCAGAATTATTAGGAATAAATAGTTATGATGATTTACGTATTATCCAAACAAATGAAAAGGCGAAATATGAAGATTATCAAATTAATACCGAACTGTTAAGATGGGAAGTATTTGCTTTTTCTGACTCAACTGTTACCATGTTATATAGTGTTATTGGTGTTGTCATATTGGTTATTTTGTTTACGAGTATTTTTTGTATTAGAAACTCTTTTGCTATAGCTACAACAGAAAAAATAAAGATGTATTCCATGTTAGCAAGTATAGGAACAACAAAAAAACAAATAAGAAAAAATGTCATTACAGAAGGATTATTCTTAGGTGTAATTGGAATTCCCTTAGGAATATTATCAGGGCTTTTTGCGGTATTTGTGTTATTACAAATTGTGAATCATTTATTAGGTGAATATTTATTAAGTCATGTTGATGGATTAATATTCAAAATATCAATTGTTCCTCTATTATTATCTATTGTATTAGGTTTAGTAACTATTTATTTATCAGCAAGAAGTTCAGCCAAAAGAGCAAGTAAAATAAGTCCAATAGAAGGATTGCAAAGTTCTCATGCGATAAAAATTAAAAACCAGAAATTAAAAGTGCCCAAAATCATTGCTAATGTTTTTAAAACAGGTGGAGTTCTAGCCTATAAAAACTTAAAAAGAAATAAGAAAAAATATAGAACAACGGTAATTTCCATATCGATTAGTATCTTTATCTTTATTACCATGAATTCTTTTTTATACAATATGTTTGATTTAACTAATAATTATTATGAAAATTATCATTATAATGTATTGATTAGAGGAGATTTAACGGATCAAGAAATTAATGACATTCTTGCACATCAAACCATACAAAATTATTCTGTTTTATATATGGCAGAAGAAACATATCATATTAACGATTTAAGTAAAATCAATGAAAATGATTTTTTTCCTCTAGTAGAAGAAGGTTTTTACGATGAAGAAAAAGAGGAATTTGTAGGTAATGGAGAAAAATATGCAAGTTTACAGATTGTTGCCTTAGACAATCAATCATTTGAAAAATATGCCAAAGAAATAGGTGTAAAGCTAAAAGAAATAGAAAAAACAGGAATATTATGTGACCAAAGTTTAATTTATGATAGAAATACAGGGAAACAAAAAGAGATAAGAAGATATCAATATCGAAAAGGTGAAACAATAGAAGGAAAATACAATCAAGAAAAACTAACAATAAAAATTGGAGCAATATCTAAAATCAAACCAGATGGAATCAAACAATCAGATTATGAAGATGGTTATTTAATTGTAAATCAAGAACAATTTCCACAATTATCGTATACATTAGGAAATATAACGATACAATCAAATGATGCGACTACCTTACAAAAAGATATCGAAAATAAGAATGATAAAAGTACAGTATTTAATATAGAAGAAGCGGCCAAAGAGCAACAGGCAATGATCTTAGTGGTAAAAATATTCTTATATGGATTTATTGCTGTTATTACATTAATTGGCATAACCAACATATTTAATACCATAACTTCTAATATGGAATTAAGGCAAAAGGAGTTCGCTATGCTTAAATCAATAGGAATGACCAAAAAGGAATTTGACCGAATGATTAATTTAGAAACCATATTTTATGGAACTAAATCTTGGATTTATGGAACCATAATGGGATTACTCGGAACTTTTGCTATGTATAAAGCC
>CANOPF010000030.1 GCA_947568535.1 uncultured Clostridium sp.
TATCTAATGCTATACAAGGTTTCTTTACAATTTCATATGCTTGTTTTACTTTTGCAGTTGCTATTTCTTTTATATCATCACTTCTAGGTTCATCTAATTCAAAATCATATGTACTAAACTTTAAATTATTAAAATACCTTTCTGCTGATTTTACTTTTCCTTTGTTATGTGTTACAAATACTACTTCTTCCATTTATTACACCTCTTATCATTATGCTGTAATTCTATCACAGGTTAACAAATTTTACAATAAAATCGAAAATCTAAAATTCTATTATTCACATAACATACTTTCATTTCTAACTTTATCTAAACATCTATCAATTTCAATAATATTGGTTGATTTAACTAATACTTCATCAATCTTACTTCTATTTTCTTTTAAAGTTAATATATCAATATTTCTTTTAAATTCTTTATTATCTCCATAAGCTATATTTAAGTTATGTAATTTTCCTGTATCAATAAAAGGCATAAAAATAATATACTTTTTATCTTCTGTCATAAAATCTGCTTTATTCCAGTTAGAAAGCTGTATTTCTTTTCCTTTGTAAATTTCTTTTACTACATCATAAATATCTATATCTTTAATAGTCTTTATCAATTCCAAATTATCTTCTGTTGGATTTATTATTTGTATAGACTTATCACTTATTGTAAAATACTTATTTCTTTTGTTCATTCTATTAAAATCTTCTAAAAACACGATTATTTTATCATTTAAAAACATTTTATTAATATCTGTTAATGTTTGTTTTACATATAATGGGTTATTTCTATTTGAAATATAATACACAATATATTTATTTTGTAAAATTTCCAATTCACCAATATATTTTCTACCTAAATCTGTATAAATGTTATTTTCTTTTAACTCCCAACTAGGTATAAAATTTATATCATCTTCAAATCCAAGCATTGCAATTTTAGCTACATCTTTTATTCTGTCTTTGTAATCTTTATTTCTACACAGATTATAACTTTCATACCCAAAATCTTGTAATAATCTTCTTCCCTCTATATCAATTTTTATATAATATGTATTTTCTCTTTTTACATACCTTGCCTTTTCTAATACTTTTAATCTTTTTCTATAATAATCTTTAGATTTATAAATCTTTTTACAATCAACTGATTTTATTTGCTTATATCTGCCTATAAAACATATAAGCTCTATATCTCTTGAACTTAATCTTATTTTCATAATCTCAAACCTCCTTTTTCTAATTAACTAATATACATCATCTTTTTTTCTTTTGAACCACTTACCTGTATGTACACCCTAAACTCCATACAGTGATTTTCTTTTGTTTTTAGATTTCTTAATCTTTTGCATACTTTTATTTTGTCCGCCTTTTTGCTAATAAAATTAGTCTAAATCGGACATATTTTTACTATCAAAAATCCTGAATTTTATGTCCGTTTCTTTATCTATTTTGTTCATTTATTTGCATCTATAAATCTATTAGCTTTTATATTCAAAACTTTAATTTTTAATTTTGAACAAAACTTTTTAAAATAAAAAAAACGAATTGTCAGAATTTCTAAGTGATGGCAATCACAAAGAAATTCTAGAAATTCGCATATTTATCTTCTACAGAAATTTATCATACTATGATAAATTTCCTAGAATATAAAAATAAAGTGCTATTTTTATAACACTCTATTTCCTGTAATCGGCATATTAAATTTTTTATTTTTTCTATGTCAATGGACATATTCCCTACCTACCAGTTAAGCTATCATTTTTCACTATTTTTATAAAATTGGTCGTTTTTTCAGGTTTTTTATTAAATTATATATTTTTATCTTTTTTCCAAACTCGCTAATATCAATGCTTACAAGTTTTCTATTTCAGATGTTCCTATCTTATACTCAATATCTTCCATATACGGAAATATCTCTTTTACGCGTTTTAATGTTAACATAAGCATTTTAGGCTGAGGATTTTTTCTATCATTTGAAAGTAGCTTTTGTGTATAGCAATTTTCAGCAGTTTTAAAAAGTACGTAACGATTTTCAACATAGGTATAATAAATTTGATATCCATTTTTTAAATCTTCCCACATCTTCTCAAATGTATAATTTTCCATTATTTCTCCTTTTCCTCTTTATGGCAATGTTGTGCCTGTCCCATTATTGCCATTTATTGCCATTAATTAATTGTTTGAATTCTGTTTCTGTTAGTATGGTAATTCCTAATTTCTGTGCTTTGGTTAGTTTGCTTCCTGCTTCTTCTCCTGCTATTACATAGTCTGTTTTTTTTGATACTGTACTTGATGTTTTTCCTCCATATTTTTCGATTAGGTTGCTGGCTTCTCCTCTTGTATATTTTTCTAGGCTTCCTGTTAGGACAAAGGTTTTTCCTTCAAATCGATTGTCTGTATTTTCTTCCTCTTTTGCTGTGGTGTTGACTCCTGCTTTTTTTAATTTTATGATTAGGTCTATTGTTTGCTCTTCATGAAAGAAATTTATAATGCTATTGGCTACAATCGGTCCTATATCTTTTATTCTACTTAGGTCTTCATATTCTGCTTTGATTAAATTATCTATATTGTTATATTTTCTGGCTAGTAACTTAGATGCTTTGGTTCCTACATGTCGAATTCCTAATGCTGTAATTAATTGATATAAATCGTTTTCTTTACTTTTGTTGATACTATCCACTAAGTTTTGTGCAAATTTTTTACCATTCTTTTTCAAAGAGGCAATTTCCTCAAATTGTAAGGTATAAATGTCTGCTATATTTTCAATTAACTTTTTGTCCAGTAGTTGTTGTATGATATTTTCACCTAGTCCATCAATATTCATAGCTTCTCTTGATGCAAAGTGTACTAAGTTTCTGAATAGTTTGGCTGGACATTCTATTCCTGTACAGCGAATAGCTGATTCTCCTTCTTCTCTGATGGCTTGTGCTCCACATACTGGACATACTTTTGGCATTTCAAATTCTATCTCTTCTCCTGTTCTTTTGTCTTTTTTTACTTCTACAATTTCTGGTATAACATCTCCTGCTTTTTGTATGACTACTATATCTCCTATTTTTAATTCTTTTTCTGTAATAAAATCTTGGTTATGCAGTGTAGTTTTTGAAATTGTTGATCCTGCTACTTTTACAGGGTCTAAAATTGCCATTGGTGTTATAACTCCTGTTCTTCCTACTTGACAAAGGATATCTTTTAGTTTAGTCTCTTTCTTCTCTGGTGGATATTTATAAGCAATTGCCCATCTAGGTGTTTTAGCTGTACTACCTAATATTTCTCTGAACATCAAATTGTCTACTTTAACTACTGCTCCATCTATACCAAATGTTAATTTTTCTCTCTCTTCTCCTATCTTTTCAATCGCTTCTTTTACTTCTTCTTTATTCTTGCAATAAATTCGTATTGGATTTACATTAAATCCTTGTTCACTCAAATACTCTAGTTCTTTGTAATGTGAATCAAATTCTTTTCCGTCTATTTTTTGCACATTAAAAATATACATGTCTAGTGGCCTTTTTTCGGTTATTTTGCTATCTAATTGTCTTAGCGATCCAGCAGCTGCATTTCTAGCATTAGCAAATAGTTCTTCTTGTTTTTCTTCTCTTTCTTGATTCATTCTTTCAAAATTATCTTTAGCTATAAACACTTCACCTCTAACGATTATATCTATGTCTTCTTTTAGTTGCCTAGGAATAGTTTTTATCGTTTTTACGTTTTGCGTGACATCTTCTCCTACTAAACCATTCCCTCTAGTTGCTCCTTTTATCAATTTTCCCTGTTTATAAATTAATGCTGCTGATAGTCCATCAATTTTAGTTTCTACTACATATGTTACTTCCTTGATGTTATTTTCTTCTGCTTTTTGTTCTATTTTTTCTATATATTCTTCTACTTCTTCTATACTAAAAACATCTTGTAAACTTTGCAATGGGACTTCATGTGTTACTTTTTGAAATCCTTCTTTTACTTGTCCTCCTACTTTTTGTGTTAATGATTCTTTGGATTGATATTCTGGATAATTTTGTTCTAAGTTCCTTAATTCTACCATTAACATATCATATGCAAAGTCGGATATTTCTGGCTTGTCTTCATCATAATATTTTTTGGCATGATATTCCAATTCTTTTCTTAATTGTTCGATTCTTTCTTTTGCTTGTTTTGTATTCATCTTGTCACTCCTTATTTTTTTCTTATTATATACAATTTATCTAAAAAAATAAAGGAATTTTTTAAATTCCTTTATTTTGTGGTTCTTATTCTGCTCTGGCTAATATAATCAATCTAGCACGACTATCATCTGTACATGTTGATAAGGTAACTTCTGATTTTCCACCTGTATCTCTTTGATAAAACGATGTGTCTTCTGGCGTTGTTTCAAATTTATTATAAATTGTATATGTCAATTTTTTTCCATTATTATCTGTTATATAAATTTTATCTCCTACATTTAACTTTTTATTATTGGAGAAAAATAATCCATTTCTATAATTGTGCCCTATGATAACAGTATTTCCTGACTCATTTAATTCACTTCCATATAAATAGGCTACTGCTGTTTCTATTGATTTTTTCGTTACTTTTTCTAATACAGGATATTTAAAATTAGTAGCTGGAATTTCCATCGTTCCTAAAACACCAAACCCTTTATAGGTCTGTCTTTTGGTTGTTGAACTATTTGTGTTAGCGTCTTGAATTTGTTCAAAAGGATTTTCTGTATTTTGATTATCTGTATTGTTTTGATCATTTTGATTATTGTTCTCTTCTTCACTTGCTACATCACCTTGAAAATTATCAACAAAATCGGTTGTATCTTTTGTTACAACATAATTTTGATAATAATCATAACCTAAAAAACCTAACAATCCTATAATCGCTATAATCACAATAATCAGTATCACCGTTAATACTTTACTATATTTATTCTCAAACATATCTTTTACCTCCATACCTATCTCATACTCACATGACTATGTTTATTATAGCATATATTGAGCTAAAAGTGTATAGTTTTTAGACAATTTTTTCTCCTAACTGTTTTCCTGCTAATATATGGAAATGTAAGTGCATTACTTCTTGCCCTCCATTTTTACCACAATTTACAATTACACGATATCCATCTTGTTTGAATCCTTTTTCTTCTGCAATTTTGTTAATCATACCATATATTTTTCCTACGATAACTTCATCCTCTTTTTTTAAATGAGCTAAAGAGGTAATATGCTTTTTCGGTATAACTAAAATATGAATGGGTGCTGCTGGATCAATATCATAAAAGGCAAGTATTTCTTCATCTTCATATACTTTTTTTGAAGGTATTTTCCCTTCTATGATTTTACAAAATATACAATCTTCCATGTTTACCTTCCTTTCTCCTATTTTGTGTTAATACGCTATTATGACTTCTTTAGAACCGCTTTGATTCTTCGTATTCCAGATGAACTTGCTTCTTCTTTCTTTATCTTGAATGTTCCTAATTCTTTGGTATTTTTGACATGTGGTCCTCCACACAATTCTTTGGAAACTTGTCCGATGCTATAGACAGTAACAATGTCTGGATATTTTTCAATAAACATACATTCTGCTCCTGATTCAATAGCTTCTTCCTTTTTCATTTCTTGTTTAGTTACTTCTAATCCCTCTTGTATCCATTGATTTACTAATTTCTCAACTGCTTGTTTTTCTTCTTCTGTTAATTTATGGTCACAGTTAAAATCAAATCTCATTCGCTCGACTGTTATGTTTGATCCTCTTT
The DNA here is from genome assembly GCA_947568535.1 of uncultured Clostridium sp. GTDB lineage: Bacteria > Bacillota > Clostridia > TANB77 > CAG-508 > CAG-269. Next base: position 5,737 of record CANOPF010000030.1, read on the forward strand.
GATGAGCATCTTTTCCAATGATTTGTTTTAATGCTGCATTGAGCAAATGAGTTGCTGTATGATAGGCTATTGTTTCTTCTGTTTGTTCTGCTAGTCCACCTTTGAATTTTTGTTCTGATCCTTGTCTGGATTTTTCTTGATGCTTTTTAAATAATTCTTCAAATTGCTTCAATTCTACTTCATATCCATTTTCTTCTGCTAGTTCTTTTGTCACTTCTGGTGGAAAACCATATGTGTCATATAATTTAAATACTACTTCTCCAGCAATTTTTTTTGTTCCTGTTTTTTGCATCTTTTTTATTTCTTTTTCAAATTCTTTTTCTCCATGTGTTAATGTTTTTACAAATTTATCTTTTTCTTCCATTATTACTGTTTTTATGATTTGCTTATTTTGTACGAGTTCTGGATACATTTCTTTTAAATTTTCCACATTTATATCAATTAGAGTGGATAAATCTTGTAATTGGATCTGTAATTTATTCATATGTCTTATCATCCTTCTAATTACTCTTCTTAAAACATATCCTCTATCTAAATTACTTGGTCGTCCTCCATCAGCTATAATCATCATACTACATCGTAAGTGTTCTGCCACAATTCTTCTACTTTCTATATAATCTACTTGTTGTAATTGTTCTAATTTCTCCATGATTGGCTTAAACAATTCTGTATCAAAAGGAGTCTCTTTTCCTTGTAATAACATAGCCATTCTTTCTAGTCCTAATCCTGTATCAACATTTTTTTTCGCTAATTTTGAATATCCATTCTTATCTTTGTAATACTCCATAAAAACATTATTCCAGATCTCGACATATTTGCCACAATCACATGATGGTTGGCAATGTGGTCCGCATGCAGGCTTTCCTGTATCATAAAACATTTCTGTATCTGGTCCACATGGTCCTTCTTCTCCTGCTATCCACCAGTTATCATTTTTTCCATAAAAATAAATTCGATCTTCGGGAATACCAACTTTTTTCCATATTTCTGCTGAAAGCGTATCTTTTTGACAATCTTCATCCCCTGCAAAACAAGTTACAGATAACTTTTCTACGGGAATGTTTAATTCTTTCGTTAGAAATTCGAAACTCATGGCTATCGATTCTTCTTTAAAATAGTCTCCTAATGACCAATTTCCTAACATCTCAAAATAGGTTAAATGTCGATTGTCTCCTACTTCGTCTATATCATTGGTTCTTACGCATTTTTGATAATCTGTTAATCTAGTTCCTTCTGGATGTTTTTCCCCTAACAGATATGGTACTAATGGTTGCATTCCTGCTGTCGTAAACAATACTGATGGATCGTTTTCTGGTATTAGCGGAGCAGATGGAATCACTGCATGTCCATGTTTCTTAAAAAAGTTTATGTACTTGTTTCTAATTTCAATGGCCTTCATATTTCCTCCTTATGTTTATTCATTTTTTGAAAATTATACTGCAAAATGATAAAAAAATCAAGAAAATTATTTCATTTTCTTGACTTCTTATTTATATATCCATTTGGCTTCCTAAAAATGTTGCCGCTGATTGTGCTACTTTTTTCTCTACTTCGTTCATTTTTCCATTTGGCTCTTTTGACATCAATATAACTGTACCAATTGTATCTCCATTAGAGATAATGGGATATACAACTTGTGCATTATTTTTTCTTTCTTGTTGATCATTTTTCGTAATTGGCATTGACATATCACTGTTTTCTGTACTTGTATATACTTCCTTATCTTCCATTAATTGTTCTAACTCTTGACTGATATCCTGCTCTAAAAATTCTTTTTTAGAACCTCCTGATACAGCAATTATTGTGTCTTTATCTGTAATACAGGCAATATGTCCTGTTGTTTTCGATAATGTTTCTGCATAACCTGCTGCAAATTCTGAAAGCTCACCAATTGGAGAATATTTTTTTAATATGACTTGTCCTTCTCTATCCGTAAATATCTCTAATGGATCTCCTTCTTTTATTCGTAATGTTTTACGTATCTCTTTTGGAATAACCACTCTTCCTAAATCATCTATTCTTCTTACAACTCCAGTTGCTTTCATAATTTTCCTCCTCGTAATATTTTTGTTTATATTTTTATTATTACAAATAAGGAAAAAATTATACATAAAAACCAAAAATTAAAAACTTAATCTATCGTTACTTTTTCTTCTTCTTTTGTTAACATACTTGTTTTGTATTTATCTAAGATATACCCCATATCTTTTGCAAATTCTTTTAGCATAACCATCTTGATTGTTGGATCTTTTCCTTTTAAATAATCATCAATAATTTGTTTTAATTGTTTTATATTCTTCATTTCTGGTTCAATTTGCTTGGTATAGCGATTTGCTCTATCTACTAGTTTTTCTTTGATTAATACAATATCTTCGTTGCTAGCACATGAAATCCTTTGGAACAATTGGAAAGAATCATAATATTTGAAAATTGGTATTTCCATAAATTCTTGATCAAATTTTTCATAAAACTGCTCCATCCTCATTGGAATACATTTCATAATATTTTCTGCTTTTTCTTTATACATTTTATCTAATAACTGATCATTTAAATGATCAAAGTGTTTTACAATCTCTTCCATATCTTCTTCTACTTCTTCTATAGCAATTTTTCCAAGTTCTTCTTTTGGATTTGCACAATAAGAAGAAGTTAACGAAGCAATATTCATTCCATCAAAAAATATGTTCTTTAATGTTTTTAAATCATATTCAATTAATCCTTTTCGAGAAAAATAACTAAAATAAGCAAATAATTTCACAGTATCAATTAGGCTTAATTTTCCTTCTTTTACATCGTTCATTACTTCTTGTATAACGATAACAAATTGATCATCGGAAATTTTCCAATATTCTTCTGTTAATAATCTTTTGTATCCTGGCAAATTCTCTGTATCTACTGTATTTCTTATTGTTTCCATATTTTCTTTAAATAATTTCATATCAAATATACGTGTTCTAATATAATACTCTATAAATTTAAAAAATCGATATTCAGATTTAAAGTTATAATAATAATTATTATCGAATTCTTTAATATAAAATTGTCGATTATCCATTAAAATTCTAGAAGATACTAAAATGGCTTTATATTCTTCGTTGTCTTTAATATTAACAAACTTATCTTTTGTTATCTTCCCTGCTTTAATTTCAAAAGATACAGCTATAGTGAAGATAAGCATTGTTTGCATAACTCTATGATTAGTATTAGGATAAGATTTATTGACCATTTCATAAATTTTCCTAAAATCATTCAATGCATGTTTTAAAATTCTTAGGTTTCTTGTTCCGCTTTTATGAAAAGTAGATATGATAAACCCTGTGTTCTCTCGTAAAAATCGAATTAAGTCTGGATTATTTTCATATCTCATTAAAATACCATTAATAATATAGTCAAATTTTGGTGCATATTCAAAAGTTTCTCCAATTAATTTTTCTTTGATCCTCTCGTAGTCATTGGCTTTATCAAAAACATGTTCAATTTTATCTTGAATTTTTTCTACCATTGGTTTGTCTGATTTATTTAATTCATCTTGTTTGTCTAAAAGATAAGTGGCAATAAAAGTCTTCATCTCTAAGTTTGAACTTTTTAATTTTGTTGAAAGTTCTTTTTCATTACAAATAATAATCGTTTTAATATGGTCATGTTCTACAAAATTATTAATATATCCTAATATATCGATAACGTCTACATTTGCTCTTTCTAAGTCATCAAAACATAAAACTTTATCATCTGTTGAAAAAAATTCTCCATAATCTACTCTGTCTCCATTTTGTGTTACCCCAAAAAAATTAGCCATATCAATTCCTGTTTTAGCATACTCTGGAATAGTCGTTTGTCCATTGGTATCCATAAATTTTCTTAAATTTTTATCCATGAGTTGTGTTGTTTCGATAAATATTTTCTTACTAATCTCTTCTAAATTAGAAATCCCATATAAAGACATATAAATGGTGGTATATCGTTTTCCATTTAATTGTAATGATTCAATTTTTTTTCTAATTTTGTTATTCCAAAAATGTGTTTTCCCTGAGCCCCATTCTCCATTAATCATAATAGCATAATCGGTATAATCTGACCTGACATAATCTAATATACTCTCTACTAAATCTTCCATTTTTTCCATTTCCTCCCTGTTAACAATAAGTTCCTCTTCGTTTTTAGTCCTTTGCTATAGTTAACACATCTATTTTTGTCGGTTGTGCTAATTTTAATATTCTACTACATTCATTTACTGTACTACCTGTTGTATATATGTCATCAACTAGTAATATTCTCTTATTTGTTAGTCTTTCTCCTTTTTGCAGTTGATATACACCTTGTATGTTTTTTTGCCTTTCTTCTTTATTCAGCTTACTTTGCTCTATTATGTTTTTTGTTTTCATTAGGCATTGATTATTATATTCTATTGACGCCTTTTTGGCTATTGCCTGAGCGATTAACTCACTCTGGTTATATCCTCTTTGTTTTTTTCTTTTTTTACTAATAGGTACTGCTATTATTGTATCATATGATTGAAAAGTTTGAAAGAATTTTTCATTTTTTAATAAAAAATGGATTATCGTTCTATATAAATAAGACTTATCATGAAATTTGTAGTTTATCATCATCTTTCTTATCATTCCCTGATATACGAAAATATACAAATGATTTTGGAAATAATATTCATTACTTGGTTTTTCTTCTCTTGCAAATTTCGCTTGTTTCTCTAGTTGTTTTTGGCACTTATTACATAAATAGTTTGTATTAATTTTTCCACATATTCCACAAATGGGTGGATAAATTATTGTTAATATTTGTTCTAAAATTACTTTTCTCCTTTTCATTTATTTTTACACTTTGCTTTTTTTTATTTTAAATTCTAGTCCAGTATTTCTTTTCTTGCTCTCTACATTTTGTATCATAAACTCAACTACTCTTTCCATTCCCACTACAATTAATAACTTTTTCGCTCTAGTAATCCCTGTATAAAGTAAGTTTCTAGTCATTAACATAGGAGAAGCGGGAGGAATTACCATAATAACCACATCAAACTCACTTCCTTGTGATTTATGAATAGTTATTGCATAACTATGTTCAATCTGATCTAGATCGGAAAATTCATACCAAGCTACTTTTTCGTCATCAAATTTAATTTCTACTTGCTTCTCATTTTCTTTTACTTCTATGATTGTTCCTATTTCTCCATTAAAAACGCCACTTCCCATCTCCTTTTTACCCTCTATTATTTTTTCCCAATACAAATCATAATTATTTTTAATTTGCATAACTCGATCACCTACTCTAAAAATAGCTCCCATACTTGTTTTTTCGGGTAAATGATTAACATTTGGATTTAAGTGTTCTTGTAATGCCTTGTTTAATTCCTTTGTACCTAATAGTCCTTTTTTTGTCGCTGATAATACCTGTATATTTTCAAAAAAGTCATAATCTCCATAATTTTTTAATCTTCCTGTACATAAAGAAATTATTTCTTGTAACATTTTCTCTTGAACATTTCCCTTAATGAAGAAAAAGTCCTCCTTTACCTCTTCTGATAACTCATCTTTTCCTTTTTGTAAAAAGTTTTCTCCCTGATTTACTCTATGGGCATTTAAAATAATTTTACTTTTCGCTGCTTGTCTAAAAATTTTATCCAAATGTATTGTTGCTAATTTTTCTGAATGAATTAAATCTTTTAAGACACATCCTGGACCAACAGATGCCAATTGGTCTTCATCACCGACTAAGATTAGTTTCGTTCCTTGATAAATACATTTTAATAAGTAATTCATTAAAAACATGTCTACCATTGACATTTCATCGACGATAACTAAATCACCATCAATAGGTGCTCCTTCATAATCTGATGTATTGTTGTATATACTTTCATCATTGATTTTTCCAATTTCTAATAAACGGTGTAATGTAGATGCTTCTTTTCCTGTCGTTTCTGTCATTCTTTTAGCTGCTCTACCTGTTGGTGCACAAAGAACTACTTTTTTTCCCTTTCCTTCATAAATATCAATGATAGTTTTGATAATTGTTGTTTTTCCTGTACCTGGCCCTCCAGTGATAATGGTTACATTGTTTTCATTTACTCGTTCTACTGCTTCTTTTTGTTTATCTGACAATTGGATATGTGAATTATTTTCTACTTTTTTTAACTCTCTTTCTATATGTATAACTTTTTTTATATTTTTAGCCATCTGTAATCGATGTATTCGAAAAGCAATTTCTTCTTCAGCCTTATAGAAAGAAGTTAAATAAACATATTCTTCCTTATCTTCTCTTTTTTCCAAAACAATTTCATTTTTTGCTTTTAGAGAAATCAATCCATCTTCTACATTATCTGTTGAAACATCCAAAAGGCTAATGACAAAGTCGATTAAATTGTTTTTTACGACACAAGCATGTCCATGATAAGTACTTTTGATCAATCCATACTTAATACCACTTGTTATTCTCTTTTCATGATCATACTGAATTCCTAGATCAAGAGCCATTTTATCGATTTGCCTAAAATCTACTCCCTTGGCTATATCAATTAAAATATATGGATTCGATTCTATCTCTTCAATCGCACCAATACCTAATAAGTCAAATACTTTTTTGGCATATTCTGCACCAATGCCAAATTTTTCTAAAAAACCCACAATTTGCCAAACTTCCCAATTCTGGATAAAATCCTCAGACATCTCTCTTGCTTTATTCATAGAAATTCCTTTTATTTCGGCTAACCTTTTCGGTTCATGTTGAAAAATATGAATGGTATCTTCTCCAAACTTTTTTACGATTCTTTTAGCTAATGCTTCACCAATCCCCTTTATCTTTCCATTAGCTAGATATCGTTCTAATGCTCCTAATGTTTGTGGCATTAATTTCTCAAATGTGTCCACTTTAAATTGTCTTCCATATTCTTTATGTTCTACAAACTTCCCTACCAATTTCAATGTTTCTCCTGCATTCACAAATGGCAAATAGCCAACTATGGTTGTTGCTTCTTCATCTGTTTCAAACTCTGCTATCATATAACTGTTGACTTCGTTTCTATAAATAATATCTTGTATTTCTCCCGTAATTTCCATTTATTTCTCCTTGTATCTTATAGTTTATCACAAATAATACCCCTTTTCAAGATACTCCTATTTGTTTTGTCATGTTTTAGCATAGTTTACTGTTTCATTAACTTTCATCTACATTGTCTATAATGTCTTTGCATTCTTTCCAATTCGTTACTTTTAAACAATCATATTCTACTTCCATTTTTTTTGCTATTTCTTTGGTATTATCTCTTGATTGAAGATCAGCAACAATAATATTTTTTAAATAATCCTCTTTTCCATACAATATTTTAAATAAACTTGATCGTAAAAATCCTTCTATCTTTTCTTCTTGGTTTTTTACAGCTATGATTAGATAAATTCCATCAGATTGAAGCTGTGTATAAGTAAATATGTTGATTATGTTTTTTATAATTTCAAAAAAACCATAAATGGCAAGTGTCCAAAAAATGGTATTTAAGATAAATTCCATCATTTTCTTTAGCCTCCTATGGTTTTATTATATGTTTTTAAAATAAAAAAGCCACCATATTGGTGGATTTTTTATTGATTTTATATTAGTTGTAATATTGCTACTTCTGCTCCATCTCCTCTTCTAGGTCCAGCTTTAACAATACGTGTATATCCTCCTACGTTTTTGCCTGCATATTTTGGAGCTATTTCATTAAACAATTTTGATGGTAAATCAACATTTTTTACTTTATTGATTTTTCGCATTATTTTTCTTCTAGCATTTAATCTACTTGGCATATCTTTTTGTCTTTTTTCTGTTGTTTCTTCTTTTACTACTTTTAAATATTCTTTCCCATTTTTGCTTTTTACTAACTCTGTTTCTTTATTCCCTTTTGCATCTAATTTAGCTTTAATCACTTTAACTTCTACCATTTCAAAGTTATCTTTTTCTTTAATAGCTAAGGAAATAATGCTGTCTGCAATAGATTTTACTTCTTTTGCTCTTGCTAATGTTGTTTCTACTTTGCCATGCATAATTAAATCTGTTGTTAATGTTTTTAACATAGCCATTCTTATATCTGTTGTCCTACCTAACTTTCTATTTGTAGCCAATTTTTTCACCTTCCTTTTTTATTACTATTCATCTTCTTTTGCAAAATCTAATCCTAATGAACGTAATTTTGCTGTTACTTCGTCAAATGATTTTTTTCCTAAATTTCTTACTTTCATCATGTCTGTCTCAGATTTATTCGTTAAATCTTCTACTGTAGCAATTCCTGCTCTTTTTAAACAGTTAAATGATCTTACGGATAATTCTAATTCTTCAATTGACATCTCTAACACTTTTTCTTTTTTAGATTCCTCTTTTTCAATCATGACTTGCGTATTTTTTGTCGTTTCTGATAAGTCAATAAATAACTCTAGATGTCCTGTCATTACTTTTGCTGCTAAACTTAACGCTTCATGTGCTTTTAAGCTTCCATCTGTCCATACTTCAATAACTAACTTATCAAAATCTACCATTTGCCCAACTCTCGTATTTTCTACTTGATAGTTTACTTTTTTGACTGGTGTATAGATAGAATCGATTGGAAGTACTGATATATCTTGGTTTGCCTTTTTGTTCTTATCTGCTGAATTATATCCTCTTCCTCTGTCTGCTGTCATTTCTATTTTTAGGCTTCCACCTTCAGAAATAGTAGCAATATGTAATTGTGGGTTTAAAACTTCTACTGTTCCATCTGTTATAATATCTGCAGCAGTAACTTCTCCTTCTCCCTTGACATCAATTCTTAAAACCTTTTCTTCGTTGTCATCGAATTTTAGCCTTACATTTTTTAGATTTACAATAATTTCTGGTACATCTTCTACTATATTGGGAATGGTAGAAAACTCATGTAATACCCCATCTATTTTTACACTTGTTATAGCACATCCTGGAAGTGATGAAAGTAAAATTCTTCTTAACGAATTCCCTATTGTTACCCCATAACCTCTTTCTAATGGCTCACACACAAATTTCGCATAATTATTAGTATCATCAACCTCTAGACATTCAATATTTGGCTTTTCAAATTCTATCATTTTTACCTCCTAATATTTGAGAATATTTTTCCCAAATGTTTAAAAAAACTTTCTGGATTGCCTCATAAAGCACCATTATTATTTTGAGTAAAGCTCTACTATTAAATGTTCTTCAATTGGAATATCTATGTCTTCTCTAGACGCTAATCTGATTACTTTACCACTTAATTTTTCACTGTCTTTTTCTAGCCATGCTGGAATTGGTCTTTTACTTGATTCTTCTACATTTACTTTGATGGTAGCATTATTTTTTTTGCTTTCTCTTACCGTAATCACATCTCCTGCTTTTACTAAATATGATGGAATATCCACTTTTCTACCATTTACTTCAAATTGTGCGTGGTTTACCAATTGTCTTGCTTGTGCTCTTGATGTTCCATATCCTAATCGATAAACTACATTGTCTAATCTACTTTCTAAAATTTGTAATAAGTTTTCACCTGTTACTCCTTTTTTATTAGAAGCCATTTCAAAATATTTTCTAAATTGTTTTTCTCCGACTCCATAATATGCTTTTGTTTTTTGTTTTTCTCTTAATTGTGTTCCGTATTCAGAAAGTTTTGCTCTTTTTTGTCCATGTTGTCCTGGTGCATAATTTCTTCTAGATATACTACATTTATCGGTATAACATCTTTCACCCTTTAAGAACAATTTTTGTCCTTCTCTACGGCATCTACGACATTGTTCGTCTTTATATCTTGCCATTTTCCTACTCCTTTCTTTTCTCTCATGACAAAAGTCTTTTTTTCTTTATCTTTTTACACTCTTCTTCTTTTTGGTGGTCTACAACCATTATGTGGTATTGGTGTAACATCTTTGATTGCACTAATTTCAAGTCCTGCTGTTTGAAGTGCACGAATAGCAGCTTCTCTTCCTGAACCAGGACCTTTTACAAATACTTCTACTGATTTTAATCCATGTTCCATAGCAGCTTTAGCTGCTGTTTCTGCTACTTGACCTGCTGCATATGGTGTGCTTTTTCTAGAACCTTTAAATCCTAGTTCTCCAGCACTTCCCCATGAAATTGCATTTCCTTGTGTATCTGTAATTGTAACGATTGTATTATTAAAACTAGAATGAATATGTGCTGCACCTTTTTCGATGTTTTTTCTATTTCTTCTAGCTACTTTTTTTGTTGTTACATTTTTAGCCATTTTGCTTATTTCCTCCTTATCCAAAATTTTCTTGCCAATATCTTATTAATTCATGACTTATTTTTTATTATCTTCTTTACCAAAATTGATTAAAAGTAGTAAGATGTGCACTCTTCCTATTCATTACAAACTGAAGGCGTACGTGGGTACATCGAGGTTTGGAATAAATATTAAAATTGTGCAGATTGCTGCTTTCAATCTTTCTTCAATTATTTTTTAGATTTACTAACCAACTTTCTAGGACCTTTTCTAGTTCTAGCATTAGTTTTTGTTCTTTGACCTCTAACTGGTAGACCTTTTCTATGTCTTAACCCTCTATAACATCCAATTTCTGTTAGTCTTTTGATATTAAGAGCAACTTCTCTTCTTAAGTCACCTTCAACAGTATAAGCTTCGTCAATTACTTTTCTAATATCATTAACTTGATCATCTGTTAAGTCTTTAATTCTAGTATCTGGGTTAATTCCAGCTTTTGCAAGAATTTTTTTAGCACTTGATACTCCTATACCATATATATAGGTAAGTCCTATTTCTACTCTTTTTTCCTTTGGTAAATCTACTCCTGCTATACGAGCCA
>CANOPF010000031.1 GCA_947568535.1 uncultured Clostridium sp.
CACGATTAAATATTCATATTGATTAAATAAATTTAAACAATACCACAAAATAATTTACATTATTTTATTTGAATATTTTAACCGTGTTATAACAATATTGATATATTGTTATATAGCAGTTTAGCTTTTGCTAAACTGTTTGAGCAACCTTTCTCGGTTTCTCAAACTCTTCCACGAAACTACATAAAAATATCAAAATAGAATTTTGACATTTTTATATAGTCTAAATGCTGTATTTTCAGTAAAAATCACTATTGTTAATTTATTTTAATTTTTTCTACTTAAACACAAAGCTAAACAAAAATGCAATAAATGGCTAGATATAAACAAGTGGTCTTTTCCCCGCAACCAAAAAATCGCAACCACCCAAAAATGGGTGGTTCGTTTTAAGTTGATAAGGCTTTTGTCTTGCTTTATACATATATTATATCATCATAATATTAAAAAATTTTTCAATAAATTTAAACTAAAAGGATAAACTTTTTACGTTTATCCTTTATCTTATAAGACACACTTAAATATCTGTGATTTATCTTAAAAATCCATTAATTATCTCTTCTTCTGCTTGTTTTTCCGAAAGTCCCAGTGTCATCAACTTAATTAACTGCTCTCCTGCAATTTTTCCAATTGCTGCTTCATGAATTAAATTTGCCTCTACATGATTAGCTATAATCTCTGGTGTTGCTGTTACTCGAGCATTATCTTTTATCATCGCATCACATTCGCTATGGGCAAAACACTTATTATCACCATATATCTTAGAAATAAAAAATTGCTCTGAGTAATCTATTGCTACTGATCTTGAAGTAACATGTGTACTAGCATTTTCTCCTTTCAATTTAACATCAAATATAGTCTTTGCTATTTGCTTACCATGTGTCATAATTTTTTCTGATACTACAAAATTTGTATTAGCATCTAATTCTCCCTTTGTTTCTCTTATTGTTGAATCTACTCCCTTTATTTGGCTACTTTGCATCTCCATACTACTTCCAGATTTTAGATATACTTCTGTTATGGGATTCATTACCCTTTTCCCTTTGCCTTTTCCTTCCCCATAATGTTTTTCAATATATTTCACTTTAGCTCCTTCTTCTAAAAAGAAACGATGAACCCCATTATGTTGAGAATCCTCATGATGATCATTATGAATTCCACATCCTGCTACAATATATACATTCGCATTTTTGCCAATATAAAAATCATTATAGACTAAATCATGTATGCCACTCTCTGTTATAATCACTGGTATATGAATCAAGTCAAATTTAGTATTTTCTTTTACATAGATATTTATTCCTGGCTTATCTGTTTTAGCCATAATGTTAACATGTTCCGTTACTTTTCTTTCAATTCCCTTACCATTTTTTCGTATATTATAAGCACCCTTCTCTATGTTTTCTAAATTAGAAACTTCTGTTAGTAGTTGTTTATCTATCTCATTTATACTTTCTTTCATCTATTGACTCCTTTATTTTTTTATTTTATAGCATGATGTTTTTGCCAATGTTTTTTTCAAGATTTCTTTACTTTTTCCTATCTCCTCTATTTTTCCTGCTTTCATTAAAATTATTTCATCTGCTATGTTAAGTATTCTCTCTTGGTGAGAAACGATAAGTGTTGTCCCTTGAATCATTTCTCTCATCTGTTCAAATACATCAATCAAATTACTAAAACTCCACAAATCAATTCCTGCCTCTGGTTCATCAAATATGGTTAGTTTCGCTCCTCTTAGTGCTACTGTTGCAATCTCAATTCTTTTTAATTCTCCCCCAGATAAAGAATGATTTACTTCTCTTTCTACATATTCTTTAGCACACAAACCTACCTTTGATAATACTTCACAAGCTTCTATCTTTGTTATATTTTTTTTAGTGGCAATTTTTAATAAGTCATATACTGTTATTCCTTTAAACTTGACTGGTTGCTGAAAGGCAAAACTAATGCCTAAATTAGCTCTTTCATTGATATTTAATTTTGTTATATCTTTTCCCTCTAAAATAACTTGACCAGAGTCTGGTTTCTCGATTCCCATAATAATTTTTACTAAAGTTGATTTTCCTGAACCGTTTGGACCTGTGATAGCAATAAATTTCCCAATATCCATAGATAAATTAATATGATCTAAAATTTTTTTATTTTCCCTTTCAAAACATATATTTTTTAGTTCTAATAACACTCTTCTTCCTCCTATTACTTGTTACTTTTTAGCTTATTTTTTGCTGTAATCTTTACACAGTTTCTGCATTTTTCACAACTTTCATCATAACCACAGTCTAAATCTTGTAAATTCATGATTTCTGTTATATATTTGTTTAGTTTTTTAGCTGTTTCCTCTGATATAGCATGTTTCATGGCTTTTGCTTCTTCTTCTGCTTGTTGCTCTTGAATATTTAATATTTCTACTAAAAACATTTTTAGTATATCTTGTTTTTTTATGATTTCCATTGCATATCTTTCGCCTTCTTTCGTTAATTTTATATTTCCATATATTTTATATTCTATTAATTTCATATCTTTTAATAGGTTGATTGCTTTGTTAACACTTGGTTTTGTAATTTTTAATTTTAAGGCTATATCGGTTACTCTAACTCTTTGATTATTTTTTTCTAAAAGATATATCGTTTTTAAATAATCTTCTTGTGAACTTGTTAACTTCATGCTTTCCTCCTTTTGTTAGTCTTCGCTAACATTTTACTATAGATTTTTCTTTTCGTCAAGTATTTATTTTTATTTACATTTTTAAGACATGTTCTCAAAGTCTTTTCTTTTAAAATAATATCTCTAAAAAATTTAATATCATTTAACCACAATATTATTTTTTATTTTGTCAAACTTAGCTTCTCCAATTCCACTAACCTTTTTCACATCTTCTATTTGATTAAATTTTCCTTTTTCTTTTCTATAGGCAATAATTTTACTTGCTGTAGAAGGTCCAACCCCTGGCAAACTCTCTAATTGAGTTTGTGTAGCTGTATTTATATTGACTTTTGCTTCTGCTGGCTCTTGTTCATTTTCATTAACATTTGAAATACCACTCGAATTAGTTACATATTCTTTTATCCTATTTTCTTTCTCCTGATTTTCTTCTTTTGTTGGAATATATATCTTCATTCCATCTTCTAATTTATAAGCTAAATTGACTACTTTGATATCTGCTTCCTCTGTTACTCCACCTGCTTTTTCAATGGCATCTACTATTCTACTATTTATCGTTAATTCTACTACACCTTCCTTATTTACTGCTCCAGATATGTGTACTAAAATTTTATTCTCATGATAATCTTCTTCTACTTTCTCTTCTTCTATAGCTAACGTATCTTTTAAGGCTAATGGTGTAGTATTCTTATCATCTTTAGCATATACATAATAGCAAACAAATCCTGCTACAATAGTTGTTAATATACCTAAAATAATTTTTTGTTTTTTATTCACATTATACATCGTAAACCTCCTTAATTTTCTTGAATTTTTTTGAAAAATAGGATATGATAATACATATTGATTGGGGGACATAAAAGAATGAAAAAAATTATGATTTTATATTTTACACTAATATTGATTCTATTAAATTTCACTTCTGTATTAGCTACCACAAAAAAACCAGATTTGGTTTCGCAAACCGCCATTTTAATGGATAATCAGACTGGAAAAATATTATATGCTAAAAATGAAAATAAAAAAATGTATCCTGCTAGTACCACTAAGATTGTTACTGCCATAATTGCTTTAGAAAATAGTCATTTAGATGATATCGTAACCGTTAGTTACCAGGCTGTTATGTCTATACCAGATGGATATTCTTCTGCTTCTCTGCAAATTGGTGAAAAATTAACTATTCATCAGTTACTACAACTTTTATTGGTTCACTCAGCAAATGATGCTGCCAATACACTAGCCGAATATATTGGTGGTTCTATTGAAAGTTTTGTTTCTATGATGAATACAAAAGTATATGAACTTGGTTTGTCTAATACACATTTTACGAATACTTATGGTCTTCATGATGACAATCACTATACAACTGCTCAAGATTTAGCCATGATAATGAAATATTGTATCCAAAATGAAAATTTTAGAAAACTGGCTGGTAGTGCTTCTTGTGTTATCCCTGCAACTAATAAATATGGTCCTAGACGATATACTTCGACTAATGAGTTAATTATTCCTAATCATGCTAACTACTATCCTTTTTTGACCTCTGGAAAAACTGGTTTCACTAGCCAGGCAGGAGATTGTTTAGTTTCTTGTAGTTATAAAGATAATTTAGAATTAATTTGTGTTATTTTAGGTGGTAAAACAGTAAATGGAATATCTACTAGATTTTCTGAAACAAAAGATTTGTATCAATATGGTTATCTAAATTATTCTATACATCCTATTTTGCAACAAGATGATATCGTTACTCAAGTGGAAATACTAAATGGAACAAAAGAAACGCGAAATTTAAATTTACTTGCTAATACAAGCATTAATATCTTATTAGAAAATACGATACCAAAAGATTCGCTGTCTCCAGAATTAAAATTAAAAGAAAATATTAATGCCCCCATTGAACAAGGGGAGACTTTAGGAAAAGTGATTTATATGATTGATGGCATTCAATATGAGACAGACTTAGTTGCTTCTCATGCCGTAGAACCTTCTAAAATACTTAGTCTTATTCTTCAAATTGGATTTGGCTTTTTAATGATATTACTTGTTCATATGGTATTTTTTCATCAGAAAACGAAAAGAAAAAAAAGATAAGAATATTCAATGAATGAGATAAGGCAGATGTTTTCCTCTGCCTTATTTATTTGTTAATAGTCTTTTCCAATAATAATAGTTACCTCTACTTTACTAGAACTTGATTCACTTGATTCAATTACTCCTACACCTATTACATCTTTGATGTTTTTTAGTAATCCTTCTTTTATGTTCTTTTTATTAATAATGGTTGTCTTTGTTGTTGTATTCGTGTTTCCTGTCCTTGTCACCCTAAATCCTGCACCTTTTAGCTCTTCTACTACTTTTTGTAAATTGCTATTACTTCCACTACCATTTAAAACTTCTATAGTAAGTTCAGATTTACTTATATCATTTATCGGTGTAGTTGTTTCGGTCATTTGTGTTTCATCTCTATCATAAAATAATTCTTGTATTAATTCTTCTGTTTCTTTTTTATTAGGGATAAATACCCAAGTTTGATTTATGTTTTTATTTGTATTCGTTCCTGGTAATGTTGATGTTAATAAATTTTCTGTGTTGAATTCTACGATATATGGAATGTAATCTTTGGCTACATTAAAATCTATATTTGTTAAAACATATTCTTTAGCTACATCCAAAATTTGACCTATTTTAAATATATTCTCTGGCTTAGCCGTTTGTTTTATAACTTGCATAATAAAATCCCTTTGTGTTCTCATTCGTCCTGTATCGTTATCACCATATTCTTCTGGGAAAGATGTTCCATTATTGTTATGTCTAAAACGTACGACTTGTTCTGCTTTATCTCCATCTAATAATTGTTCACCTTTTTTCAGGTGGATATGTAAATCTTGTGTTGGATCATCATAATCCATATCAATAGGAACATTAAAGTTAATCCCTCCTATAACATCGACTAATTTAATTAATGCTTCTGTTTTAACGACTACATAATATTGAATATTTAATCCTGTTATTTGATTCACTGCCTCTAAGGTTTCATCTGGTCTATGTTTTCTATTATATAAAGCATTAATTTTTTCGTAAGCTGATGCTTTTGATGCATTTTTTCCTGTAAAGGTGTCTCTAGGTATGGATAATAATGTAGCTTTTTGTGTATTGGGATTATAAGAAGCTACCATAATGGTATCAGTCAGGTCAACTTCTTCCTGATCTGTACTAATTCCTAATATAAGTACCCTAAATTCTTCTAAATTTTTTCTTGTATTTTCATCATGTCCAACCATAGTTGCTAACATTCCTGTCATTCCTCCTCCATTTCGGTGGACTTTATAGGCAAATACGCCTCCTGCTATTAATAAAATCAACAAAAATACCAAAAGTATTTTTTTCCATGTCTTCTTTTTCTTTCTTTTCTTACTGTTTTTACTTGTTTTATTATTCTTTATCTTTTCATGGTTCATTTGTTTATCCTTCAAAATTTTTCACTCCTAATTTTCATGGTATTAGTATAGCAAATCTATAGTTAAAAAGCAATAACTATATCTTTTTTTACGGAAAAAACACATTTAATACATTGTTCTGATACATTGTCTTTCCTAGTGATGACTTATTTATACTGTCATTGGCTATATTTTTTGGATTAATTTGTCCAGATATACTTAATAGGAGAAGTACTACATAAACTAACAATATTCCTCTTAACATTCCATAGATGATTCCTCCTATTTTGTTGATTTCATTGAGAATTGGTAATTTAGCAATAGCATCAGCAAATATACTAACAAATCTTAACGCTATTTTAATACCTATTATTAAAAGAAGAGCAACGCCTCCTTTTACTATATTAATGGCTAAATTTCTAGCGGTTTCTGGTAGCATTTCATTTTTGGCTGTTTCTATCATTTGATTTGCTAATTCACTGTTTCCCTCTTGCATAATCTCATTTGCTTTTTCATAAATTGCATTTTCTATTGTTTCATCTATGCTCGTTGTATTGATTACAAAATTAGAAATCGGTTTGCATAATACAAATGTCAATACAAGTGCTATTATAAACGAACATAATCCAATAGCTAATTTTACCATTCCTTTTTTATAGGCAAAAAATGTTGATAATACAATAATTCCTATGATAATTAAATCTACTATAAATCCCATTTCTTTCTCTCCTTATAAATTAATTATTTCAATTCTATCACGATAAATAATTCCAGCAATATTTTCTGATACCACAACATTGGTTATTTCTTGATTAGCAATATATCTTTTTACTAACCATCCATTCGTATTGATAAATTCTATTTCTGTTCCTAAGTTTAAAGCAATAATGTTACCATGTGTATAAATTTCTTTTGCTAATGCTTCTACTGTATATTCTTTTATTTCCCTATTTTCCGTATTAACAATACTAACAATAGAATCTGCGGTAAAAAGTCCAGATGACTTTTCTTCTATTGCTATGACGTGATTGCTTAGCTCTATTGATTGGAAAATTGTCTTTTTGTTTTTATTATCTATCAATACATGATCTTCATTATTTTCTACCATATGAATACTATCTGTATACATACAAATCAATTTGTTTTTATCTTGATATTGTAAATTAGTTATTAATTTATCTGCTTCTCCTTGATAAGTATGTTCTAGTGAATTTGTCGCATCAGAACTTGCTTTTTCAATCGAGATTACCTTTATGTTAGATTGTATCATTGTCCCTGATGTATCTACTTCTGCAATAGCTAACTTTTTATTATCATTTGATATGGTTACATCTGCTGTTCTAGTAGAAGATAAATATGTTTTAAATAATGGTATTCCTTCTGGATTATACACAATTATGACAGTTTTATAACTCGTATCTGTAATGACCACTGCTACATATCCATTTTTATTAACATGTATCTGCGAGATATTTCCTTCTATATTTGTCTTCCACACTATATCTTTATCTGCTATTACATATAAATTCTTTCCTTTTTTCTCTGCTATGGCCAAAAATCGATTGTTTGTATTAAAAATTGGATTAGATATTTGCATGTCTAAACTTGTTTCCTCATTGCCCAAACTATTATATATCATGAATTTGTTTTTATTGAGAACCCCTATGTATTTATTAAATGCACATATGTTTTCACTTTGATTCTCTTTTATTTCTATTATACTAACATTATCTTGCTTAACTTCTTTTCTAAAAATAACTTTATCTATCCACTCTCTAGCTGTTTGATTATTTAGATAAATTATGGTAATTCCTACGCTGATTAGGATTAGTGTAAATATTATTACAATGGCAATTATTTTCTTTTTGTTAACTTTTTTCTTTTCTGTGTCTTTCCAATAATCTTTCATGGTTTTTCTCCTTGTCTTTTGCTTTCTTATTTTATATCAGTTTTTGTCGTTTTTTTCAAGGTTTTTTATGGAATTTATCGGTTTTCTTGTTTTCTTCTATTTACTAAATTATATACTTTATTTATTTCCATTTAAAAATCAAAAAATTATATAACTATTTTATGTTTTTATCCTTATTAATCGTAAAATTTGTATTAAGCCTAAATAACCAAAAATAGGATATAATAGATTAACCAGATTGGAAAATCCAATATTAGAAATCATAACAGAAATTATACACATACTTAGTGCTATTTGTGCATAACTTTTTTCATTTCTTGCTGTATTTTGTAAAAAACTTGTTCCTAAAGAAATAGCGGTTGTAAAAATAGATCCTAATATAATAAATCCATATATATACCTTAATATGGTAAACATATTAGATACCACATATACTACTGGCATTTCTAATTGAGTAATATCAACATCTACTCTTACCAATAATAAAAAAATCATAACAGATAATAACAAAATTATCATACTACTAATTATTGCTATTTTTAGAATCTGCTTTTTGTCTTTTATATAATTTTTTAATGTCAATAAAACAGGAATTAACAAAATACTATTGTAACTGCTATAAAGGATAGCACTTAGCATAAAATTATCCTCATTTGTTTTTACTAGATAATTTTGTATTTCTAATAAATAGACTTCTTTTATGTTTATTGTACCAATAATGATTAAAGCAATAATTAATATAGGAACCAACAATTCACTTGCTTTTACCACTCCTTTTACACTTGTCATAAAAATAGCAAATGTTAATATTGCTAAAATTGTGCTTCCTAGTAAACGGTTAATTCCTAATTCTTGTTCAAAATATGCACCAAACCCAGCTATCATAATGAAGAAAGTAATTAAAATAAATATATTAATCACTATATTAATGATCGGTTTACTTTTCATGTTTTTTTTGATCAAAATGTCTAAAAACTCTTTATATGTATCGATTTGATACTTATTCACTATGTTAAATGTTTGATTAATGACCAATCCTATGATACAACAAGAAATTACAATCCCTATTAGACCTTCTTTTCCATAGGAAAAAAAGAACAGATACATCTCCTGTCCAGAGGCAAATCCTGCTCCTATCATAGTTCCTATGATTACAAATACAACTTTTAAGATACCTTTCATGAATAAATCCGCCTTCTGAGATTCTCTCCTCTATTTTTTATTACAGCGAAAACCCCATATTATTTTATGGGGTTTTTTCTTAATTATTCTTTTCCCTATACAAAAGGTTATCAATAGATAGATATCTTTATTATCTTTTTCTTCTTCTAACTTGCCATATAATAATTCCCATAATCATGATAACTATTGGTAAGGTAAATATGATGGTCATAATGATGTTATTTTGTTGTTCGGTTACGGTATAATTTACATTTTCGTAGTTTTTTCTAATTGTAATCGCATTTTCTTTCTCATTTAAATAAGCAACCGAGTTTAATATTAAATCTTTGTTGTTATATAAATTTACTGTAGACATCGTATATCCATTAATTTGTACTTGCATATCCATAGCAAATAATTCATTCCCATAAATAACTAATTTAGATTGTTTTCCTTCTTCTACTGTTTTCGTTGCTATTGCTGCTATGGTACAGCTCTCTTCTTCTCCATCTTGTGTTGTTCGATTAGGTGATGTTTGATTTAGATTTGTTCTTACATAAGCGTTTTCTGTTGTGTTAACTAGTATTTCATGTTCTACGCCTAATTCCTCTAATTTTTCCTCATTAAAAGTAATCTTACCTGCATCTATTAAGCAAAGACTCATGGTCATGTTTAATTTTTGTGTTAAACTTGTGCTTTGTGTTTTTTCTATAATAAAGTCTGGATAGCCTGATACCATATTAGCAGAGTTACCTTCAAATATAACGCCTTCTTCTATAGTAATTCCATATTCATCTAATATTTTTTGAAAATTACTTAAATCCACTTTATGAATATTTGGTCCACACATTAATAATAGTTCTCCACCATTTTTAATATATGAAATAATTTTATCTCTTTCTTGTTCTGTTATATCTTCTTTTAATGTTGAAATGATTAGACAATCACAATCTTCAGGAATTCCACCATTGGCTAATATATCTAATGTCTGTACTTCATTTGCTTCTTTTTCTATGGCTTGTTTAATACTTCCAAAGTACTGTATATCATACATCGTATGATTATTCATGAAATATACTTTTGATTTCTTGCCTGTTGTAATATCCATAATGGCATTGGTAATGGCTTCTTCTGTAATATCGATTTGTTGATAAGTAGAGTAATCATAAGTATATAAATCATTATCTGATAGTGTTTTTTCGTTTTCTCCTGATTTGATGATAATTAGACTATCTGTTGCATTTAGTGAGTACGTTTGCATTATATCTGGTCTTGCTGATAAATTATCTACTTTTTCTATTTTGATATGTTTATTTAATTCTACATATCTTTCAGCAAAATTAATTATAGACTTAACATGACTGTAATTAATTAGGGTAATATGAATATCTTTATCTATCTTTCCTACTTTATCTTTAGTTTCTTGGGATAAAGAATATATTTTATTTTGTGTACAATCAATTTCTGGTAAAACTACATTTTCTAATAAGATATTAACACCAATATAGATTCCAATAAGAATAACTACTAATAAGATTGTTTTTGTTCCATTAACTAGCCATTTTTTCTTTAATGCTGTGCCTATTTTTTGGAATAAACTTTTTATCTTTCCTTTTTGTCTTTTTATCTCCTTTTTATTATTTTCCACTCTTTTCATCTCCTACTTAACTATTTTTCTTCTCTGCATAACAATAATGGTTAAACTAATAAATACTATACTAAATAATAGTAAACTAATGATATTCTCTACAGATATTACCCCTTGTGCAAAACTCATATAAAAATTAATTAAGGCAAATCCTGAAAATATACTACTGATATCGGTTATAAATAGAGAAATAATTAAAAAAGCTACTGTTATAATTCCTGCTATAATCTGATTTTCTGTTAAACTAGAAGCAAACATTCCTACCGATAACGTGGCTAAACTAATGAGAATAAATCCTAACATAGCAACTAACACAGAGCCTAAGTTTGGCTCTCCAAAAAAGGTAAGAATAAAGTAAAATAGAAAAGATATAACTAATGTAATGATGATTACACATAATGCAGCTATTAATTTTCCTAATACTACGTTAAACATACTAGTTGGTGATGTTAAAAGTAATTGTTCTGTACCATTTTTTCTCTCTTCAGCAAACATTCTCATTGTTAGTATTGGTACGATGATAATTAATCCATACAATGCTGTATAATAATATAGCCCTCCTAGGTCTACACTTCCTGATGCTAGTGCTGTTAAATAGAAGAATACACTAAAACATAATAAAAATATTCCCATTACTACATATCCAATTGGAGATAAGAAATAACTTTTTAATTCTTTTTTAACTATGGCTTTCATTTTATTTTTCTCCTCCTTCAATTAGTTTCATAAAGGCATCTTCTAATGTTGTATCTGCCTTTTTCATTTCAAAGATAGTAATATTTTCTTTTGCTAATTCTGCGAAAATTGTCTTTCTTAAGTCAATTTCTTCTTTGGATTCAATTACATATTGTTTTGTTCCATCTTCATTTTCTTGTACTAATTCTACCTTTTTAATGTCTTCTATTTTTTCTTGTATTATCTTAATTTTATTTTCTGGATCTTCTATCGTTACATATACGCTGTTATTATGTATTACTTTATTTTCTAAGTTCTCTGGTGTGTCTACAGCAATTATTTTTCCTTTATTAAGAATAATTACTTTATTACAAATTTGACTAACTTCTGATAAAATATGGGAACTTAAAATAATGGTATGCGTTTTTCCTAGTTCTTTGATTAAATTTCTAATTTCTGTAATTTGTTTTGGATCTAATCCTACTGTTGGTTCATCTAAAATCAATATTTTAGGTTCTCCTACTAAGGCTCCTGCCATACTTACTCTTTGTTTATATCCTCTTGACAAATTTTTAATTAATTTTTTTTCGACGTCTTTTAGCCCTGTCTGTTGTATTACTTTTTCTATTTGCTCTTTCCTTGTCTTTTTATCTACTTGCTTAATTTCAGCCATATATGTGACAAATTCTTTTGTGGTTAAATCCATATATAGAGGTACTCCTTCTGGCATATATCCAATTTGTTTTTTAGCTTTTTTAGGTTTTTTTAGCATGTCATATCCATCTACGATAATTTCTCCGTTCAGTCTGTTCTATGAATCCTGTTATCATATTCATAGTTGTACTCTTCCCAGCACCATTTGGACCAAGTAATCCAATAATTTCACCTTCCTTAATGGCAAAACTAATATTATCTATGGCGACAACTTTCCCATACTTTTTTGTAACATTTTTTACTTCTATCACAAAAAATTCCTCCTTCATTTCTTCTAATGGTTTAATCTTTAATATGTTATCACTTTATGATTTCGATGTAAAGCAATTCACCAAAAATTTACATTCTTCCATAAGGTATATTTTTTTCTTATTGGCATATTTATTAAACAGAAATGAGGACTGTATCGTATGGAATTGATTTATCCTTTTTTAATTACTTTTACTCTTGTCTTTTTCTCCGAATTAGGAGATAAAACACAACTTTTTGTGTTATCTTTTTCTCAAAAAAATAAAATAACAAATATATTATTAGGTGTAGCTATTGGTACCTTTTTTAGTCATGGTTTTGCTATTTTATTTGGTAGTAAAGTAGCTTATTTTTCCCATCCTGCTTTCCAATTTTATTTAAAACTTTTTACCTACTGCTCTTTTCTACTTTTTGGCTTATGGGAGTTTTTGCCTAAGAAATTAAAAAATAATGAAATTGCCTCTTCTTGCAAAAGTAATTTTTTACAAAAGTTTTCTTCTAGAAAACTGAATTGTGTATTTATGGTTGCTATTTGTATATTGGTTGGTGAGTTAGGTGATAAAACTTTTCTTGCTTCTCTCAGCCTTGGTTTTGAATATCCTTATTTTAAATTGCCTTTAATTTTAGGTTCTGTTTGTGGTATGGTTTCTAGTAATTTTATTGCTATTTTTTGTGGCAAATTAATTGGCCATTATTTAAAACAGGAATCTATTGAGTTATTTTCTAATATCACCTTTATTGTATTGGGCTTATTAGGTATTATTCATGTTCTTTTCTCATAAGGCATACAAAAATGTAATGATGATTGATAAAACAGTATAATGGAATATGGTTAAAAATATTTGAATTTTTAAGATTTTTTCTTGACACTTTATTTGTTTTATGATATTATATTTATTGTTGTAAAATAAATGGGTCAGTAGCTCAGTTGGATAGAGCACAGGCCTTCTAAGCCTGGGGTCCGGGGTTCGAATCCCTGCTGGCTCACCACAACAGTCTTATACAATCCTGTATGAGATAAACAAAAGCATTATTAGTTAAACAAGCTGATAATGCTTTTGTTTATCTTATTACATAAAAGTTGAGGAAACATATGGAAATATTAGAAGAACTAATTAAACAAGGACTAATATATAAGGGGCAAAAGATATATTATTCTAGTGTTCAGAGAAAAAATGCTCTTGATATTGATTCCAAAGAACCTACCTTCTTAGAATTGTATGAACCCTACAAAAATTTAATAGCTGAAACGGCTTTTGCTAGAATTCTAGGAATTGGTTCTTCATCCCTTTCAGAAAAAAGAAATCCCACTAGTTCACATAGAATTATGGTAAATGTATTTAATAAAAATCAATTAACTGATGCTGAAAAATCAGAATGTATAAGTTTTTTAAAAAATAAATATCTACTTGGTATATCAAATAATCAAAGGGAAAAAGGAATATATTATAGTGATGTTCAAAGGGATAACGCACATGATATGAAGTACGAAGGATCATTTTTTTGTACCATGTATCAAGAACTACCTATTAGATTTAAAACAAAATGTTCAGAGCAAGAACTTGCAACATTACTTGGAATAAAAGGATTTTTGACATATCGTGGACCAAATTACAAATATAAAGCAACATTAAATATACCCATTACAGAACTTACCGAAGAACAAAAAGAAAAAATACTAAAATACCTGATACAAAAATATTCTTTATATAAAGGTCAAAGAATTTATTATTCTAGAAAATATGCAAAAAATCAAGATTATAATGGACCCTTTATCGATAAAATGTTTCAAGAATTGCCAGAGAAAGTAAAAACAAAACTAAAAATAGAAGATATCATAAATTTATTAGGTATACAAAATTTTAATCAAACTAGAGCAATGTGTATATTTAATAATAGTACATTAACTGATGACGAAAGACATAACTATTTTGATTACTTAGTTAATACATATGAATTAACTAAGCAATATAGTAAAATTGGTATATTTTTTTCAAGATTACAAAAAACAATTCGGCTGATACTGATTATAATGGTCCATATCTTCTAGAAATGTATGAACAATCTCCTTTAGAATTTAGATCAAAATGTACAGTATATGAAATGATACAATTATTACAAACCACAAAAACTTTTAAAAACTCAACCCAAAATGCTAGCAATAATAAAATAGTAATATTAATTAATCAAGAATTGACACGTGAAGAGAATGAAGCAATTGATAAACTTGCTAATAATCTCGAAAGAAAAACACTACACTATCAGCTTGGAGAACTTTCATTTACAAGTCTTTATGAACCTTATAAACTAAAATTAACTGAAAAGGAATTTGCTGAGAGGTTAGGAATATCTCCATACATATTAGAAACTATGAAAATAAATTCTGAATATGCTGCAACTATTGTAAATATGAGCAAAGTTGAAAAGGCAAAAAATGTCTTAATCAATATAACGGAAAGTAGATTTTATTCAATTGAAGAATTAACTAACTTGTGTGTAAGCAATGCAATTAGTGTAGAAGACTTTGTTATATATATATCTTCTTTTGGCAGAAGACACACTAGACTATATAATATTTTACAAACAAAAGGTAAACTATTTATCTGTGCATATCTGCCCAAAACTGGAAAATTCACTATACGCACCTCTCATATACCAATGACTACCTACATATATGAAAAAATATATGATACACTAAAACTAAAAATTAGAAAGTCTGTATTTAACCTGATAGGAAAATTCAAACCTAAAATTGAAGAAGAAGACTTAACACAAATCGGTTTAGCCTTTGTTTTTACTCAATGTGGAGATATAGAAAAAAATTTTTGCGAATTTGGTGAATTTAATAATAAAGATGATGAAGAAGAATTTTGGAGATATATTATAGGTAAATCAAAAATACATATGAGATATGCTATATTTAGTGAAAAAAAGGTCTCAATTAACTTTCAAAAAAACAAACGACATTTCTCTTCGTCTACTTATGATGAATATTTTCTTGATGACGATATCATACATTTTAATGATGAGGAAATGATAGATTGGGAAAATGATGATATTGACACTAAAGCATCTAAACTAAAAAATATAATGAGAGTATATATTGAAGATGGAGAATATAGTTCTTCTGAAATAATAAAAGCTATACA
Source organism: uncultured Clostridium sp. (assembly GCA_947568535.1). Classification (GTDB taxonomy): domain Bacteria; phylum Bacillota; class Clostridia; order TANB77; family CAG-508; genus CAG-269. The sequence goes on from CANOPF010000031.1 coordinate 15,601, forward strand.
AAGTAGATTCGGAATATCTTCTAAAGATATGTCAGAGTTATTAATTATACTACAAAATAGTATGATAAATAGTGGACTTGCCAAATCAAGTCAATCTGGGAACATATTTTTAGATATTACTGGTGAGAGATAACGGTAAAGTCCTATATTTAATCTATTCCACATAATAATGATGAGACTATCGTAAAAGTTGTGTAAATCGGATTTCCTTCCGATTGATAACTTGA
>CANOPF010000032.1 GCA_947568535.1 uncultured Clostridium sp.
TGTAAAATTCCAAAGAAGACATCAATATTCTTGTATTCCTAATTAGAATACACATAATATATATCACGAATTTAGCTAAAAGTCAACAAATTTTGTGATTTCCATTGAAAGATATAGGTTTTATTGTTATAATTTTGAATATAAAAGTGAATTTTAGTATAAATGAAAATAATATCAAAATAAGTGGAACAAGAAATTTAGGAGATAGAGAATGAAGATTTTTAAAACAATAATATCAAGTTTTAAGCATACAAAATTACTAATACTTGTGTTTTTTATATTAAGCATAGTGCTAAACTATCTAACGACATATATACCAGTAGTTATACAATATTTCATAGATGTATTATTAAATCAAAATACAAGTAATACTATAATAGAAAATTTTATTAGTATATTTAATAATAAACTATCATTTATTCCAATCATATGTATAGTATTGCTATTGATTGAAGGGATAATTGTTTTATCAACATATATAAGAACAATTGTAAAGAATAAGATAATACAAGAATTTCAATTTGACTTAAAATTAAAATTATTTGAGCATATACAAAATCTAACATATCAGGACTTTTATAAAAGTTCTCTTGCTGATTTAGTACAAAATATGGCAGATGATGTAAATAACATAGTAAACTTTATAGAAAAACAATTAACATATATATTAGATATTATATTAATAATTATTTTTGCGATAGTTCAACTTGTAAATCTAGATTTAAGATTATCAATAGTTATGATTGTAGCAGTTGGAACTATAATTTTATTATCAATATGGTATTTTAAGAAATCAAAACCAATTATAGAAAATAGAATAAAAACACAAAAAGAAATGTATACAAACCTAAATGATAACTATTCAAATATAAAATTTATGAAGATAAATAACTTACAAGAAAAAGAGAAAGAAAGATTTAATAAAACAAATATTAAAAATTTTGAAGCAAATAAAAGCAAGGTAATAATTGACACTTGGTATAAGCTATTGATTGATGGAATTGTAAGAATACAAACCCCTTTTATATTTATTTTGAGCTCATATCTATATATGCAAAACACGATTACAATTGGAAGTATATATGTAACAATAAACTATTCTAACAAAGTAACAAGAGCATTTACAAATTTGACAGAAATTCTTGAAGTTTTTAATTTATGTATTGCTTCATATAAAAGACTAAATAATTTATTAAATTTAACATTAGAAGATGAAAAAACAGTAAATAACAATATTGAAATACAAGATACAACAATAACATTTAAAAATGCTAATATCAATATAAATGGAAAAACAATTTTAAAAAATTTGAATTTTACACTTAAACCAAATGAAAAAGTAATGATAGTAGGTAGTACAGGAAGTGGAAAATCTATATTAGTAAAGACATTGGTAGGATTTTATGATTATGAAGGTAGTATAAAAATAGGTGAATATGAAGTTAGAGATTTAAACAAAAAAATAGTAAGAGAAAATATTTGTTTATTATTACAAGACTCGTATTTGTTTTCAAGAACAATAGCTGAAAATATAAAAATATTAGTACCTTATATAACATACCCAGAAATAGTAGAACTTTCAAATTTTTTCTCATTTCATAATGATGTTACAAAATTTGATAAAGGATATGATAGTGAAATTGGAAGAAATGGGATGGTACTATCAAAAGGTCAAAAACAAAGATTAGTATTAGTAAGAGCATATACAAAGTCAAAGCCAATAATGATTTTTGATGATTCTTTTAGTGCAATCGACAGAATAAATAAAAAGAAAATTTTAAACAATTTACTAACATTAGAAGATAATTCAAGCAAAATATTTATTACTCATAATATTGAATTAGCACCGAAATTTGAAAAAATAATTTATATAAGTGATGGACAAGCAATATGTGGTACACATAGCGAATTATTGAAGAATGAAAATTATAGAGAAATATATAGTTTAGATATAAATAAAATAGGAGAAGAATATGTTTAACAAAAAAGTACTAAAAGAAATGTTTGATTTTACAACGAATAAAAAGAAAACTATTAAAATTGGAATAACTATAATTTTAGCATCTTTACCATATCTTATATTTTATCAATATGTATTATCTAAAGTGATTGATAAATATATACCAGATAAAAATATAAATATGGTATGGGTATTATCTTTAATATTAATTGCAATTATAATAATTAGATTTTTATTTGATAAATATTCAGAGATACAAAGAAAGACATGCTATTATGATAATGACATACAAATAAAAAACAAAATATTTAATAATATACAGTATGCCAATATAAGCTATTTAGATAAAATACAAGTAGGAAAACTATTCAGTTTAACAACAACACAAAGTTTTGAAGCTTCACAAATGTTTGTATGGAATGGTTTAGGCATATTTGCTATTCGATTAAAAAGTATAATAGTCATATCTATTATTATGCTATTAATAGATTGGAAGATTGCCTTAGTGGTTATAGGAATATTTATTTTATCGTATCTTGTATTAATACCTTTTTATAATAAAAATATGAAAACTTATAAAAGATTGCAATTATCTATTATTAATTTGCAAGGAAAAATTAATGAATATATAGATAGCTTTTCAACTACTAAAACATTAAGATTAGAAGAAATAAATATTGAAGATATAAAGGAAATGCTAAAGATAAGTAAAAAAGAGTTAATTAAATCTAGTAAAATTTTAGGAATACATACTGCAATATTTACATTATTAACATTTTTATCAATAATAGCTACTTTAGTTATTGGAGGTAATCAAATTGTATTAGGAATTGGGTTAGGGTCTACAATAATGTTAATAGTAGATTATATAAATGATATAAATGGTCATATGCAAAGCTTATTAGATCATGTTCATGGTATAGTAAATAAATATAATTGTTATATCAATATTTTTAATATTATTTGTATTGATAAAGAAAAAGATGAAGGAGCATTAGAACTAGAAAAAATCAAGTCAATAGAATTTAAAGATGTGAAATTAAGCTATGATGGTGTAAACACAATATTAGATAATATAAATTTAAAAATAGATAAGCCGATGACTGTTGCGATTGTCGGAAAAAGTGGAGCAGGAAAAACCTCATTTGTTAATTTAATTCCCAGATTTTACAATTTAACAGAAGGTCAAATTTTAATAAATGAAATTGATTATACAAAATATAAACTAAATGAATTAAGAAAAAATATTTCATATGTATTTCAAGAGCCTGTTATATTAAATATGTCTATAAAAGATAATTTAATGTATGGCAATGACAATGTTCAATTAGAAGATGTTATTAATGTTTGTAAAAAACTAGGCATAAATGAAAAAATACAAACTTTTGATAAAGGATATGACACAATAATAAATGCAGAAACAGATATATTATCATATGGGGAAAAACAGCTATTAAGTTTCGCTAGAGCAATTTTAAAGAATGGAAGTATTGTAATACTAGATGAAGTAACATCTAATTTAGACTTGCAATTTGAAAAAAATGTTATGGAAGCTAATAAAGTAATTTTAGAAAATAAAATATCTTTTGTAATTGCACATAGAATAAATACAATAAAAGATGCAGATTTAATTGTATTTATAGATGACAAAAAAATTGTAGAAATGGGTACTCATCAAGAACTTATTGAAAAACATGGATATTATTATAATTTGTATATGAGTAAGGAAAAAGTCCTAAATAATTAAAGTTCTAAAAGAGCGTTTTATAAGATAATATATGTAATTTGAGCAGAGATTCAAGTAATTCTCTGCTCAAATGAATTTAACAATAAATCAATTCTTTAAATATAATTTCTTCAATTGAATGCTTATAATTATTCATAAGTCCAGTCCATTTTAAAGGGTCAGTATTTTTCAAGTTTTCATCAATAGGATTTTTTTCTAGAATTTGTTTCATAAGTAGTTCAGATTTTTCTTTTGCTTGTTTGTCAGTTTCAACAATATGTTTTCTTAAAGTCTTGTTCATAAACATTATTATATATTCAGCTTTCTTATGATTTTTTAAATACTCTAATCTTAAATGTCCATACTTTCCAATAATATAATCATTTTCGTAATTTTCTTTTTCCATATATAAGTCAGGAACGAAAAAATCTCCTTCTTTGTGATAAGTTATTTCTATCATAGTTAAAACCTCCATAAATTGATTTTCACTGCAAATTTGACTAAATAATTTATATCTTTCTTAGGCTATCTAACACAATAAAAATTATGGAAGAAGTTAATAAGAAAAATTTTGTCCTTATTAAACTTCTCCCAATTTGGGAGTTTTTTGTTTTTATAAGTACATCAATAATCATACACCATTTTATTCTTATGCGATAGAAAAGTAAAATAAGTAAAAGTCCACCGAAATAAGGGGAATAAAGAAAAAAATCAGAAATGCCAAAACTAAATGATAAAAATTTACATATAAATTATAAAATATATTGACAAATAGAACTTATAGTGTTATATTTACCAATGAAAAGGAAGTGAATGTATGGATTTTGATTATAAACTAATTGGACAAAGAATTAAGGAAGTAAGAAGACAAAGAGGTTGGTCACAGGAAAGATTATCAGAAGAAATTGATGTAACAACAGTATATATAAGTAGAGTAGAAAGAGGAACTTCACAGATTAATCTAAAAAGACTAGCACAAATCAGCAAAGCTTTAGATACAAGTGTAGAATATTTAATTAGTGGAACAGCAACAGAATCTCCTAATTATTTAGATAAGGAATTATACCAAACCTTATTAAATTGTACACCTGCTAAACAACGTTTAATTTACAATATTGCCAAAATAGTATCTGGTGCAAAATTTGTATAAAAAAGAAGACTTTACAAAAAAGCTAAAATAGTATAAACTGAACTAGGTGATAATAAATGTATTTAAAAAGACTAGAATTACAAGGATTTAAATCATTTGCCGACAAGACGGTATTAGAATTTAAACCAGGAATAACTGGAGTAATTCGGACCAAATGGTTCAGGAAAAAGCAATATATCTGATAGTATTAGATGGGTGCTACGGAGAGCAAAGTATGAAATCGTTAAGGGGAGCGAAATCTTTAGATATTATATTTGCAGGAACGCAAAATAGAAAATCGTTAGGTTTTGCAGAAGCTTCTTTAGTATTTGATAACACAGATGGAGAATTGCCAATTGAATACACAGAAGTAACCATAACCAGAAAAATATATCGTAGTGGAGAAACAGGATATTTCATTAATAAAGTAGCATGTAGACTAAAAGACGTTTTAGAACTATTTATGGATACAGGAATTGGAAAAGATGGGTACTCCATTATTGGACAAGGTAAAATTGATGAAATTTTAAGCAATAAATCAGAAGATAGAAGGCACATATTTGAAGAAGCAGCAGGTATTGTAAAATTTAGAGCAAGGAAAGAAGAAAGTGAAAAGAAATTAGAACGAACTAAACTGAATTTACTTCGTATTAATGATATTTTAGCAGAAATTGAAAGCAATATAGAGCCATTAAAAGCACAATCAGAAAAGGCAAAAAAATATTTAAATTTAAAAGAAGAATTAAAAAGTATAGAAGTAGGTTTGTTTTTATATAACATAGAAAAATATAAATCTAATTTAGAAGAAATCATAAAAGACGAAGAAATCTATACTACGCAATGCACAGAAGAAGAAGAAAGACTAGAAAGAATTAAACAATTAAAAGAAGAATTAAAAATACAAGTAGAAGAAATAACCAATCAAATAGAAGAAATGTCCAATATAGGATTTGCTAGTCAAAAAGAAATTGAAAGGTTAAACTCAGACATCAATGTAGCCAATACAAGAATTAACAATAATCATGAAAACAAAAAAAGATTTGAAGCGGAAATCCAAGACGCCAACATAAAAAAGCAAGAATTAGAAAAAGAAATGAAACAACGAGAAGAGAAAAAAATCAACCTAAAGAAAAATAAAGAAAAATTTGAAAAAGAATTAAAAGAAAAAGAAGAAGAACTAGCAAAAGTAACAGAAAAACTATCAAGTAAAGAACGAGAAATAGAAGAACAAAAGCAAAAAGTAGAAGAAAATACGGATAAAAAATATACATTACAAGCGGAAATACATGCCCAAGACATTAACTATGAAAATGATGAAAAAAGGCAAAAGCAAATAAAAGGAGAAATAGCTAATTATATATCTGAATTAGACAGTACAAGGCTACAGAAAGAAGAAATAACCAAAGAATTTTATCAAATTGATAGCCAAAGAAATAAAGTAATCAAAGCAATGGAAGAAATCAATATCATAAAAGAAGAAGCTGAGCAGAAAATAAATCAATACCAAAATAAGATTAATTCCTACCAAAGTGAGATGAGAATGAAAGAATCAAAACTAAAATTCCTAAAAGAAACAGAAAGAGAAAAAGAAGGCTATATTAAAAGTGTGAAATTATTGCTAAAAGACTGTGAAAATAGTAAAGAATTAGGTAAAGGAATGCATGGAGTATTGGCTAACATTATAGAAGTACCAGAAGAATATCAAACAGCTATTGAAATGTGTTTAGGGGCAAGCTTACAAAATATCGTAACAGAGACAGAAATAGAAGCAAAAAAATTAGTCGAATATTTAAGAAAAAACAACTTAGGAAGAGCATCATTTTTACCCATTACTTCAATAAAAGGAAAAAAACTAGATAAAATAAAAGGAAATGATAAAGGCCTAATAGGAATTGCCTCTGACTTAATCAAGTATCATAAAAAATACGAACAAATTGTCATTAACCTATTAGGAAGAACAGTAATTGTAGATAACATGGAAACAGCCATAAAAATAGCAAAACAAAATAACTATTCGTTCCGAATTATTACCATAGAGGGAGACATCATTAATGCCTCAGGAAGTATTACAGGTGGATCAGTAACCAAAAAAACAGTTAATATTTTAGGTAGAGGAAGAGAAATTGAAAAATTAGAAAAGGAAAGACAACACTTAATCGTAAACATAGAAAAACTAGAGACAGAAAAAAAAGCATATGAAAAATCAATTGAAGATACGTTAGAAAATGCTACGATTTTAGAAAAAGAGCGACAAGAAATTGATATAACCTATGCTACAGAAAAACAAAAAATAGTAGCCATAGATGAAAATATAGCAAGAATTGAGACACGTCTACATAAACTAAAAGAAGAAGAACAGTATCTAGAAGAACAGAAGCAAAAAGCAAAAGAAATAAAAGAAAACATTCATCAGCAGATACAAAAATTAACAGAAGAGACAGAAGAACTAAGTACAAAAATTACTGAATTTGGTGAATTACATAAAGACAGCCAAAAATATGTAGATGATTTAAATTATGATATTACTAATCTAAAAATTTCTGTTTCGTCTTTTGATGAAAGTGAAACGTCAATGGAAGAAATACAAGAGAGAATTCAATTAGAAATGGCCAATGTAGACAAAAGCGTGGATAATAAGAAACAACAAATTGAGCAAATAACTCATGATAATTTTGAGTTAGAACAATTCATTGAAGAAATCAAATACAACATAGAAAACATTAAACAAGAAGTACAAAACAGTGGAACCAAAATTGAGAAACTCAAAACAGAAAGAATAGAAAAAAACGAAAAACTCTCAAAACAAGAAGAAGAAATTGCCCACAAGTTTAAAACCATAGAAGACTTAAAAGCACAAATCATAAAAATAGAGGTCAAGAAGACGAAATTAGAAGAAGACATCCATTCGATTATCAATAAAATGTGGGAAGAATATGAATTAACGCCAAACAATGTACAAGAATATAAAAAGCCAGAAAATATAAATGTCACACAAAAAAGAGTTAATCAGTTAAGGATAGAAATTAGAGATTTAGGAAGTGTAAACATCGATTCCATAGAAGAATATAAAACGATAAAAGAAAGATATGACTTTATGTGTGAGCAAAGAGTAGATTTAGAAGACACAATGAATAAACTAAGAAAAATTATTGGAGAAATGACAACCACAATGAAAGAACAATTTCGAGCACAATTTGCTATCATCAACCATAATTTTGAAGAGGTATTCCGAGAATTATTTGGAGGAGGAAGTGCATCACTAAAATTAGAAGATCAAGAAGACATTTTAGAATGTGGTATTGATATCCATGTACAACCCCCAGGAAAAAAATTACAAAACATGATGTTATTGTCAGGAGGAGAAAAAGCATTTACAGCAATAGCACTATTATTTGCTATATTAAAAATCAACCCAGCACCATTCTGCGTATTAGATGAAATTGAGGCTGCGCTAGATGATGTTAATGTTTACCGTTTTGCGGAATATTTAAAAAAATTCTCTCAAGATACACAATTTTTAGTGATTACACATAGAAAAGGAACTATGGAAGCAGCAGATACAGTATATGGTGTAACAATGGAGGAAAATGGTATTTCTAAGTTACTTTCTATGAAATTAGGGCAATAGTTATCTTTTGTAATCTTAGAAAAAAAGACAAAATCTATCGAATAAAAAGATTTTGTCTTTTTTATGTTTCTTAAAAGCAATTAGATAAAAAAGAAACGAAAAATGCCAATTACCATCAGTAAAACACCAGAAATAATAGACCACATATTATCAGGTAAATGGCTTAACTGGTATAGTCTTTTTCCCAGTACATTTCCAAGATGCAAAAAACTAAGTTGAAAAATGGAAATAAGAAAAGGAAAAATAAAAGAACTAACACCAAGAATACTTGCACCAATACCAATACAGAAGCAATCTAGAGAAAGAGCAATTCCTAAAAAAAAAGCTTCTTTACAATCAATAGAATTAGAAGAATCCAAATCAGAAGAGGTAGGATTCTTAATAATTTTAATGGTTATTCCAAGAAAACGAATAAAAAAACTATAGATTTTTTCATGGTTATCATCTATAGATTGAGTTGAAAATAACGTTGGCTCTGCCTTAATGGTTTCCTTATGAATAGCCTGAAAACATACAAAAACCCCCATAGAAATTAAGATAATATTACCAATTAATTTAGTAGCAAAATCAGAACAAACTATTTTAATGATATCTCCAAACCAAATAGATAAAACAGAGACAAAAAAAGAAATAGTAAATAAAACAACTTTTCCCATGTTAGAAATTCTTGTATTTTTAATTCCATATGTAATACCAATACCAAGGGAATCGATACTACTAGAAAGTGCTAAAATTAGCGAATTAATTAACATAAAAACACCTCCTAAAATATCATATGTCGAAAAAAGAATTTTGTTAAAATGTCATAAATAAAGTACAAGCTACATAGAATTTAGCAAATAGATAAAATACAAAGGAGAGAGAATTATGTGGGAAACATTAAGAAAAGAAGAAGTAATGAAAAAATTAGGGACAGATTGGAGAAAAGGATTAAGACAAGAGAAAGTAAAAAAAAGGCAAGAGAAATATGGTAAAAACAAATTAAAAGACAAGCCTAAAGAAAGCGTATTTATGAAATTTATTCGACAATTTAATGACTTTATGATTATCATTTTGATTATTGCTTCTATTGTCTCAGCCGTAGTATCCAAAATGCAAGGAGAAAATGATTACATAGATGCAATCATTATTATAGGTATTGTTATCTTAAATGCGATAATGGGAGTCATACAAGAAGCAAAAGCAGAAAAATCAATAGAAGCTTTACAAGAAATGACACCACCAAAAGCTAAAGTAACCAGAGATGGTATAACAAAAGAAATAAAAGCAGATGAATTAGTACCAGGAGATATCATTATCTTAGAAGCTGGCAATTATGTTCCAGCAGATAGTAGAATCATAGAAAGCTTTAATTTAAAAATAGAAGAATCTAGTTTAACAGGGGAAACAGAGCCTGTTTTAAAAGAATCAGACAAAATTTGTAAAACAAATATAGCCCTTGGTGATATGAGTAATATGGCATTTATGGCAAGTATCGTGGTTAATGGACATGGCAGAGCAATAGTAACCGAAACAGGTATGAATACTAAAGTAGGAAAAATCGCCAATATGATGATAGAAGATGAGGCACCAGAAACACCAATTCAAAAGAAATTAGGACAAGTTGGAAAAATTCTGGGAATGGCATGTTTAACAATCTGTTTTATTATTTTCACCATAGGATTAATCAAAAATATTGATCCAATTGAAATGTTTATGACTTCTGTGGGATTGGCAGTAGCAGCTATACCAGAAGGACTACCAGCTATAGTGACAATCATGCTTTCTATTGGTGTTACCAAAATGGCAAAGAAAAATAGTATTATTAGAAAATTACCAGCCGTAGAGACGCTAGGAAGTTCTTCTGTTATCTGTTCAGACAAAACAGGAACATTAACACAAAATAAGATGAAAGTAGTAGAAGTGAATAGTCAAAATATTAATTTTGCCATAGAACTTAGTAGTATGTGTACAGATTGTGATATCTTGCATCAAGATGGAAAGTGGCAAGTTAATGGAGAACCAACAGAAGTAGCATTAGTCAATCAAGGACTAAATAAGGGAATAAATAAAAATGAATTAGAAATAACTCAACCAAGAATCAATGAAATTCCTTTTGATGCTAATCGAAAAATGATGACTACTATCCATAAAATAGGAAATAAATATAGAATAATTACCAAAGGAGCGCCTGATGTACTTTTAGAACGATGTGATAAACAAATCCAGGGAAAATCAGGACAAAATATAGTAATTGAAAAAACAACCATACAAAAAGAAAATGAAAAAATGGCAAAAAAAGCATTAAGAGTTATTGCAGTAGGGTATAAAGATATAGACTTTTTACCACAAAAAATAGATAGTTACACGATAGAAAATAATCTTGTTTTTGTTGGATTAATTGGTATGATAGACCCACCACGAGAAGGCGTGAAAGAAGCCGTGCACACTTGTAAAAAAGCAGGAATTAAAACTGTTATGATAACAGGAGACCATATTGCAACAGCAAAAGCTATTGCTAAAGAACTCAATATTTTAGGAGCAAAGGATAAAGCAATTACTGGACAAGAACTAGATAAAATGCCACAAAAAGATTTAGAAAAAAACATAGCACAATATTCCGTATTTGCAAGAGTTACACCAGAACATAAAGTGAAAATTGTAAAAGCATGGCAAAAAACAGGAGCAGTTGTTGCCATGACAGGAGATGGGGTAAATGACAGTCCAGCCTTAAAAAATGCAGATATTGGTATAGCTATGGGAAAAAATGGTACAGATGTAGCCAAAAATGCTGCTGATATGATTTTAGCAGATGACAATTTTGTTACGATTGTAGAAGCTGTTAAACAAGGAAGAAATATTTATGACAACATAAAAAAGGCCGTTCATTTTTTGATTGCTACCAATATAGGTGAAATTGTGACCATATTTATGGGATTAGTATTGGGGTTAAAATCACCATTACTGGCTATACAATTATTGTGGATTAATCTTGTAACCGATTCTTTACCAGCAATTGCTATTGGGTTAGAGCCACCAGACAAAGAAATTATGAATCGAAAGCCAACAAATAGTAGAAAAGGAATATTTGCAGATGGATTGTGGAATAGAATTATCGTAGAAGGAATTATGATAGGAATGTTAACACTAGTAGCTTTTAGTTTAGGAAATAAATTCTTTAGTTTAGAAGTAGGAAGAACAATGGCATTCCTTTCTATGGGATTATTAGAATTGATTCATAGTTTTAATATAAAAAGTGAAGAATCCATCTTTAAAATAGGTATTTTAGAAAATAAATTTTTAATAGGAAGCTTTATTCTAGGAACAATTATACAAATAGGGGTAGTATTAGTGCCAACTTTAGCACAAATATTCCAATTAGTACCATTAAATCAAACACAATGGATAATTACTATAATGATTTCTCTATTGCCAATACCAATTATAGAATTACAAAAAAAATTAAATGAGATAAAATTTGGTAAAAAAATCTACCACGAAAAAGCAACAATGAATTAAGAAAAATTTAATTGACACCTCCTATAGAATGGCATATAATGAGCAAAAATAGAAATAATTTTATGTCTTTAGGAGGAAAGAGATGAAAACATGGAAAGAGAAGAGGTAGACAGAAAAGTAGGACTAACCAATCAACAAGTACAACAAAGAAAAGAAAAAGGATTGGTCAATGAAGATACAACTGTACCAACAAAAAGTATCAAGAAAATTCTATATGATAATTTCTTTACATTATTCAACTTCTTAAATTTATGTTTAGGAATTGCTATTTTCTTAGTTGGTTCGTATAAAAATATGCTATTTTTAGGTATTATTATCATAAATACAGCCATAAGCACTATACAAGAAATTCACTCAAAAAAAGTAATTGATAAATTATCCATTATGGCTAGTAGGAAAGCCAAGGTAATTCGAGAAGGAGAAAAGCAAGAAATATCTATTGATGAATTAGTTATGGATGATATGGTAGAATTAAATACAGGAAATCAAATAGCAACAGATAGTATTATCTTAGAAGGAGCAGTACAAGTAAACGAATCATGTATTACAGGAGAAGCAGAAAGTATTGAAAAAAATAAAGGCGACATGCTTCTATCAGGTAGTTATATAGTCAGTGGTAAGTGTATTGTGCAAGTAAAACATATTGGAAAAGATAATTATACAGCAAAGATTTCAAGTGGAGCTAAATATATTAAAAAAGTAAACTCTGAAATCATGAATTCACTAAAAAAGCTGATTAAATTTTTAACGTTTATGATTATTCCAATAGGAATAGCATCATTTTATACACAATTACAAGTACAAGATATTACTTTCCAACAAGCTGTAGTAAAAAGTGTAGCAGCTATTATTGGTATGATACCAGAAGGATTAGTGTTATTAACCAGTACTGTTTTAGCTGTTAGTGTTATCCGACTGTCAAAAGAAAAAGTTTTGGTACAAGAGTTATATGGGATAGAGACATTAGCAAGAGTAGATACACTTTGCTTAGATAAAACAGGGACATTAACCGAAGGAAGTATGGAAGTAAAGAAGATAATTGCAGTAAATAGAACAGAAAAGGAAATGGCAAATATGTTAGCCAATTTTGTTGAAGCATCAGAAGATGAGAATCCAACAATACAAGCGATTAGAAATACCTTTTTTGCGATAGATAAAAAGAAAAAACCTATACAGAAAGTTGCTTTCTCATCTAAATTAAAATGGTCTAGCGTTAGTTTTCAAGGAGAAGGAACTTATCTATTAGGAGCACCTGAGATTTTATTAAAGGATAAAGTTGAAAAATATGCCAAGGATTATAGAGTATTAGCCCTAGTTTACACAAAAGAACAGGTAACTCATGATAAACTACCAGAAAAAAGAGAACTAATTGGATATATATTATTATTAGACAAAATAAGAAAAGAAGCAAAACAAACCATAAAATATTTTGCAAAACAAGAAGTCGATATAAAAATTATTTCAGGAGATAATCCAATGACAGTTTCAAAAATTGCTAAACAAGTTGGGGTAAAAAACTATGATCAGTATATAGATATGTCTATGGTAAACGAGGAACAACTAGAAGAAATAGCATTAATGTATACTATTTTTGGTAGAGTTTCGCCAATACAGAAAAAGCATTTGGTAGAAGCATTACAAAAGGCAGGAAGAACAGTTGCTATGACAGGAGATGGTGTTAATGATGTACTAGCACTGAAAGTAGCAGACTGTAGTATGGCCATGGCAACTGGAAGTGATGCGACAAAAGCAGTGTCGCAGTTAATTTTATTAGATTCTAATTTTGTTGCTCTGCCAAAAGTAGTAGCAGAAGGAAGAAGAACGATTAATAATATTCAACGTTCAGCTACTTTATTTCTTGTCAAAACAATTTATTCGGGACTATTAGCCATGATATTTTTATTTATGGGAGAGGCATATCCATTTGTACCTATTCAAATGAGCCTAATTGGTACCATAACCATAGGATTACCATCCTTTATACTAGCTTTAGAACCAAATAAAGAGAAAATCCATGGAAAATTTTTAACTAATGTTATGCAAAAAGCACTACCAACTGGATTAACCGTAGTTCTTAATATATTTGTGATTGCTATTTTGAATAAAATGGGAAGGATTACAGAAGGACAATACTCAAGCTTATGTGTTATAGCAACAGGAATTTGTGGGATTTTATTACTGTTTACATTAGCACGAACAAGAAAAAGTGAAGAAACGAAAATGCCAGTATCCATTTTTCGCATAACCTTAGCATTACTAGTTACAGGACTATTTATCATAGGATTAACTAGTTTGAATTGGTGGTTTAATATTGCTCCTCTTATACCAATGAAAGAATTTATACTAAAAATCATGATAATTTCTATCATAAATTTTACTATGTTAACTTATATAGTTACCTATATCCATAACAAGAAAAAAGAAAAATAAGTTATTGACCTATTTTTCTTTTTTCTATAGTCGTACTCTTTATGTTGTTTCTTGTACAAGCTCATTATTTTTCCATATTCCTGTTTTATGTGTTCCATTTGGCCAAGTGTAAGTTCCTCGTCCATTCATATTGCCATCTTTCCATTCTCCAACATATTTCTCTCCATTTGACCCAGTGTAAGTTCCTCGTCCATTCATATTGCCATCTTTCCATTCTCCAACATATTTCTCTCCATTTGGCCAAGTGTAAGTTCCTCGTCCATGCTTCATGCCATCTTTCCATTCTCCAACATATTTATATCCATCTGCCCAAGTCAAACTTGCATATCCTTCAGGTTTATTATTTTTGAATTCTCCGAAAGCTACCCATGACAGTCCCGCTGAATTAATACCTGTTCCTTTTAATGTAATTTTTATCACTTTGGTCATCACTAGACCTGTGTTGTCTTTTATTCTTACTTTTAACTGATAATTTCCTTTGTTTGCTGTATAGTCTTCTAAATTAATAATAGGTAAAATTTTTGTTGATGTTGCATTTGATTGGATTAATTTTTCTTTATTGTTTTTATTCTTATCATATATGGTTAATGATTGTATTCCATTTCCATCCGTTATTCTAAAACGTAACTGATTGTCACTAACTCCTCTTCCTATATATAATCTTGGAGCTCCGTTTATAATATATCTTGTATCATTTGTTTTGATAATATAGTTCTTTGTTGTTGTTCCATACATATTCTTTGCACTTATTTGATAATAGTGTTTTGTTCTTTTTAATTCTTTTTTATCAGATAATGTATAATTTGCGAGATAAGTTTTTGGATTATACTGTTTTAACGTTTTTAACGTCTTTCCAGAAGCATCTACTTCTGTAATAGTTATATCTGTTATTTTGCTTGTTGAAGAAAAAGATATTTTTATATTATCAAACTTTTGGTCATTGATTTTTAGAAGAATTTCTGGTGAAGATGATTTAACCACTTCCTGATGGGTTTCTGGTATTTTACACATTGTACATTTATTATTCTTATATTCGTGATTTTTCGCACCTTCTAATTCTTTTCCACATGTTTTACAATATTTGATATGGGTTTTATTATTTCGTAGATACAAACTTTCTTTATGGTTACACACTTCTCCACATTTTGTACACTTTCCTGTTTCTGCATTATACATATGTGTACAAGATTCCTTTTTTTCTGGCGTAGTTGTATTGATTTTCGCTGTATCTATTTGGTTTTTTGGTACCCAGAATGAAATCATTCTACTAGTTGTTAATCCTTGACTATCCGTTATTTTG
>CANOPF010000033.1 GCA_947568535.1 uncultured Clostridium sp.
TTAAAAGACAATGTGCAAGAAATGGAGTGCTTCAAGAAGTACGTAAAAGAGAACATTATGAAAAACCAAGTGTAAAGAGAAAGAAAAAATCAGAGGCAGCTAGAAAAAGGAAATTTTAGAAAATTTGGATTGGAAGTAGAAGGTGTATTAATGCTTAAACTTCCAATTTTTGTATTAATAGGTACAAAAAATCATTTAACGTATAATCAAGGAAAAAAGTAGTATACTAAATGAAAGAAGCAAAATATGAAAAATAATAACGGTTCTTGGTATAAGCATAAAAAGGTCTTTAATTAGATAAGTGGAGAAAGAAAGGAATGAGAAGAAGTATGCAATATAAACAAACAGAAATAAAAAAAGGAATTAAATTACATGAAATTAATACAGATAAATTTAAAACAAATTTAATTGCTGTTTTTATTACAACAAAATTAAACAGAGAAAATGTGACCCAGAATGCATTAATTTCTGCTCTCTTAAGAAGAGGGTCAAAAAGTATGATAACACAAGAAGAAATTAGCAAGCAAATGGAAGAAATGTATGGTGCTGGTTTTGATTGTGGATTAGATAAAACAGGTGATAATCAAGTATTAAAATTTTATATAGAAACAGTAAATCATCAGTTTTTACCACAAGAAGGGGAAGATATGTTGAAAACTTCTCTAGAAAAGTTATTAGAAATTGTGTTTAATCCTTATTTAGAAGAGGGAGGATTTCGATCAGAATATGTAGAACAAGAAAAAAAGAATATGAAACAACGTATTGAAGCCAAAATTGATAATAAAGCAAGATATGCTTTAGATCGTTGTATAGAGGAAATGTATAAAAATGAGCCATTTGGATTATATAAATTTGGTTATATCGAAGATATGGAAAAGATTAATGGTAAAAATTTATATGCCTATTATCAGGAATTAATACATTCATGTAAAATAGATATATTTGTGTCAGGCATCATTACAGAAGATATAACACAAATGGTGAGAGTAAATGAAAATATAGAAAGGTTACCAGAGAGGGAACCAGATTACAGTATACCAAAGGAATTAAACAAAGAGCTTTCGACACAAGAAGAGACCATAACAGAATCGATGGAAGTAACACAAGGAAAATTAATATTAGGATTAGATGTATGTTTAGATAAAGAAGATTTGCGATATGATACTTTGATATATAATAGTATTTTAGGAGGAAGTGCTAATTCTAAAATGTTCCAAAATGTTAGAGAAAAAGCACATCTAGCCTATGTGGCAAGTTCTAATTATTTACGATATAAAAATAATATTTTTATTCATTGCGGGATTGAAATAAAAAATTACGAAAAAGCATTAGCACTGATTAAGCAACAAATAGAACAGATGAAAAATGGTGAATTTACACAAGAAGATATGGGAAATGCCAAAAAAGGAATCATAGCGACCATCAAAACAATAGAAGATGAACAAGATACAGGAATTACTTATTATTTCGGGCAAGAATTATCAGGAGAGAAGATTTCGCTAGAAGAATATAAAGATAAAATACACAAAGTCACCAAAGAGAGTATTCAACATATAGCGAAAAATGTAGCTATCCGTACGATTTATTTTTTGAAAAATTAGCAAGGAGTAAAGGAGGAGAGAAAATGCAAACGATTGAAAATTTGAAAGTCAAAGAAAAAGTATACAAAGAAAAACTAGAAAATGGCTTGACGGTTATGATTATTCCCAAAAAAGGAATACAAAAAAAATATATGATTTGGGGTACTAAGTATGGTTCTAATGAAAGCAGTTTTGTTATACCAGGGGAAGATAAGGTGACTAATGTGCCAAACGGTGTTGCTCATTTTTTAGAACATAAACTATTTGAACAAGAAAATGGTACAAATAGCTTAGATGTATTAACAGCATTAGGAGTAGATGCTAATGCGTATACAACTAATGATCATACAGCTTATTTATTTGAATGTACAGATAATTTTTATGAAGCAATGGATGAATTAATGGATTATGTACAACATCCTTATTTTACCGATGAAAATGTTGAGAAAGAAAAAGGAATTATTGGACAAGAAATTATGATGTATGATGATTATCCAGAATGGCGAGTATATTTAAATGCTATGCAAGCTATGTACCATAATCATCCAGTAAAAATTGACATTGTTGGAACAATTGAATCCATTAGCAAAATTAATCAAGATATTTTATACCAATGTTATCATACTTTTTATCATCCTTCCAATATGATTATGGTATTATGTGGTGATTTTGATCCTGAACATTTGATAAAAGAAGTAAAAAAAAGGTTAATTAATACTGAACCAAAGGGAGAAATAAAAAGAGTTTATCCAGAAGAACCAGAAGAAATTGTAAAAGAAAAAATAGAGCAAAAGTTAGAAGTAAGTCAACCATTATATGCTATTGGCATTAAAGATTCAGGAACGTGTGAAGTAAAAAAACATATTGCTATGGAAATTTTATTAAATTTAATCATTGGTAGAAGTTCTCATTTATATCGAGAACTTTATCAGGAAGGACTAATTTATGCACAACCTTCCTTAGAATATGAATTTACAAACAATTATGCCCATGTATTAATAACAGGACAGTCAAATGAACCAGAGAAAGTTTATGAAAAGTTCAAAGAAGAAGTACAAAGATTGAAGACAGAAGGAATTAAAATAGAAGACTTTCAGCGTATGAAAAAGATGATATATGGTGGATATGTGAAAGAGTTCAATGATGTTTCGGATATAGCTAAAATGTTTCTTGCTGATTCGTTTAAAAACATAAATAGTTTTGACTATTTAGAAGAGATAGAAGGGGTTACTGTAGAATATTTGGAACAAATATTAAAAGATGTCATGAAAGAAGAAAAAATGGTTATTTCTATAGTAAAAAGTTGAGAAAAAAGATGTAGTAAAAACAGCGTTTTAGATAGAAAAATATAGACGCTGTTTTTTGATGTCAAAAGTTGTCGAAAAAACATAAAATAAGTCGTACGAAAGTTGGCAAAAAGCCTTGAAAATACTTGACTTGAAGGCGATCTTGTGGTAATTTATAAGTATACGAAAGATAACAGAAAAATAAAGGAGAGAAAGTTATGTTAGATGATGAAATTTGTAAGTTAAGAGATAAATTAAATAAAAGTATTGAACAAGGTGAAGATTATGGTATCATTTACCAGTTAAGTGTGGAGCTAGATGAACTGATAGCGAAACACTATAAAAATGTAAAAGAGAATAAAAAAAAACTAGCATGGATGATTACATAAATTAGAACCTCCTAAATATTCAATATTTAGGAGGTTTTTTGATAAATACCTTGAAACTAGAATCAATCTATACTATAATAACACTATAGAAAAATAGCTTAATTTAAAATTAAATTAAGTTGGATAAAAAATAAAGGTGTGACGAAAATGAACACAGTAATATTGAAATTTGGAGGAAGTTCAGTAGCCGATAATATTAAATTAAATGTTGTTGCAGAAAAAGTAATTGCGATAAAAAAGGAAGTAAAAAATGTTGTTGTGGTGGTATCTGCACAAGGGAAAACTACCAATCAATTTATTAAAGAAGCACAAGAATTATCAGCTATTCCAAAAGAAAGAGAAATGGACATGTTGTTGTCAACAGGAGAACAAATTACTGCTTCAAAATTGAGCATATTGTTAAATCGAAAAGGCTATCCTGCAATTTCCTTAACTGGATGGCAGGCAGGGATTCAAACTAGTGCAATTCATACAAGTGCAAACATTGAGCAAATTTGTGTCAAAAGAATGGAAGAAGAATTAGAAAAAGGTAATATTATTGTTGTGGCAGGGTTTCAGGGTATAGATGAGAATGGTGATATTACGACTTTAGGTAGAGGCGGTTCTGATACAACTGCTGTAGCCTTACAGGTAGCACTTAAAGCAGATAAATGTTATATTTTTTCTGATGTTGATGGTATTTATTCTGCTGATCCGAATATGATTACCATAGCCAAAAGATTAGATGAAATATCTTTTGATGAAATGCAAGAAGTTGCTGACGCAGGGGCTAAAGTATTACATAATCGTTGTATCCAGATTGGGAAAAAATTTGATTGTGATATAATGGCTAAATCTACTTTTTCGGATAAAGGTGGGACAAAAATTTGTAAACAAATTGAGGTATCAGAAGTAAAGAGTATTGTAAAAAATGATAATTTAGTAGGAATTCAGATGGAACATGATGATTTTTATGATGTTTATGAAAAATTATTACAGAATAATATTATTGTTGAATCTTTTCAAAAAGAAGATAACAAAATTCAATTTAGGATAAAAAAAGCAGAACAAAATAAAGTGCAAGAATTATTGGAAAGTGAATATCCATTAAGTTGCGTTAAACAAAAGGAATTAGTCAAGATAAGCATTGTCGGCTATGGGATTGTGCAAGATAATCAAGTACTAAAAAAAGTTATAACATGGTTAAAAGAAGGTAAAATGGAAATCATGGATATTCAGTTAACACAAAGTAAAATTGAGATTCTCGTTAAAAAGATAGAAAATGAGCGATTAATCAAGTTACATGAAGAATTGATTTCATCTGTTTCCTAAGAGAATATGATGTAATGCATATAAAAAATGGATAGAAGGGTTGGCGAATCATTAAGATAAGCAAGCCCTTCTCATTAGATCATGAATTATTGGTTCATTAATTGTTCAACAATCTGAATAGCATTACTAGCAGCACCTTTGCGTATATTATCAGCAACTACCCATAAATTTACGCCAGAGGATACACTGTCATCACGACGAACTCTTCCTACAAATACATCATCATGTCCAGTAGCATGAATAGCCATAGGATAGATATTAGCAGAAGGATTATCTTCTAAGATTAAATGAGGGAAAGCTTTTAGGGTTGTTCGTAAATCTTCTATTTCAAAATTTTTTTCTAATTCTACATTAATGGATTCTGAATGAGAATTTTCTACAGGCACTCTAACCGTAGTGGCTGTGATTCGTAAATCAGGTCGATGTAAAATTTTTTTTGTTTCATTTATCATTTTTAATTCTTCTTTGGTATAGCCATTTTCTGTAAATTCATCAATATGAGGTAAACAATTATTATAGATAGGATGAGGGAACTTTGTTAATGGCATGATTCCTTCTGTATTTTTTAAATCAGATAAGGCTTCTTTTCCAGCACCAGATACGGCTTGGTAAGTTGAATATACAATTCTTTTGATACCATATCGGTCTTCTAAAGCTTTTAGTGGAAGCATGGCTTGGATGGTAGAGCAATTGGGATTGCTAATGATTCCATGATGATTCTTGGCATCATCCATGTTAACTTCTGGAACAATCAAAGGAACATCTTCATGTAAACGAAAATAGCTACTATTATCAACAACAAGACAACCTTTTTTCACAGCAATTGGTGCGTATTTTTTGGCGGTTTCTCCTCCTGCTGAGAAAATGGCAAAATCGAATCCAGAATCAAAAGAATTTTCCGTTAATTCTTCTACGACATAATTTTTACCTAAAATGGATACGATTGTTCCTGCTGATTTTTTTGAGGCAAATAGACCGTATGTTTCAATTGGCAATTTTTTTTCTTCTAATACTTGAATAACTGCTCTGCCAACGAGTCCAGTTGCCCCAACAATGGCAAGTTTGAATTTTTTCAAGGTAATTACCCCCTATCTCATCATGAAAATGGTTACTTTTATTAACCACTCCCATTAGATTTTATAGTATTATTTTACTACAGATGTAGAAAAAAGAAAAGAGAAAGCTTGCATTTTTCTAAGATTTATAATATAATAATTTGCCAAGAAAAGGAGAAAAAGAATGCTAGTTAGTCCAAAAGTAATTGAGAATCTTAGTATCGATGCAGGTGAAGCAAGAAGGCAAAAAGCAAAGGCTTATCATGAACAGGGAAGAGTAGAAATAACCAATGTTGAATATGAAAATAGTAGAAATTTCGAAATTAGTGGTATAGTCATAGGATCAGAGTCGTATAAAACATATGTATCGGTTCATGATGGAGAAGTAAGTGATATTACTTGTGAATGCCAAGATTATTATCATTACTATGGTGTATGTAAGCATACATTAGCTACCATTTTAGCTTTTTCAGAAGATACGAAAAAGGAAATAAAACATACAGATAAAACAACAAAGGTTATTAATCCATATAGAAATTTTAAGCAAATGGTTGCCACTTTTTATCAGGAAGAAATAGAGGAAATGGATCAAGAGGAGCCAATTCAAGGAAAGCAGAAGGGAACCATAAAATTAGAGCCTAAAATTATTTATGATAAATTTTTAGGCAGTATGAAAGTAGAATTTAAAATTGGGGAGAAAAAAATGTATAAAATTAAGAATTTGTCTGAATTTTATACAAGAATGTTAGAAAAGGAAGATTACCAATATGGGGAAAAATTGAAATTTACTCATACGAGAGAAATGTTTGAAGAGCAAAGTCAGTCTTTATTAGACTTTATTTTACGCTATGCAGAAATGATTAAATATGCAAATTCTAATGCAAATAGTCATTATCGATATTATGGGAAGGCATTAAGCGAAACTTGCATTGTTTTAGGCAATAGTGGAATGGATGATTTATTTGCTGTATTAGATGGAAGAAAAGTTCTTTTACAAAGGGATTATCTAACAGAGGAAATTGAATTGACACAAGAACAGCCCAATATAACATTTCAATTAAAAAAAAGGGAAGATGACCAATATGTGATTATACCAAATATTGATATATTTCATGTTAATATTATCAAAGGGAAAATATATCAGTATATTTTAGATCATGAGAAACTATATCGTTGTACAAAGGAATTTGAGCAAACAACATTAAAGTTATTAATGATATTTAGGCAAAACTATATGACAGAAGTTTTACTAGGAAAGGAAGAATTAGCATCATTATTTTCTATCGTTATTCCTAAAGTAAAAGATGCCATTGTCGTCGAAGGATTAACAGAAGAGGAAATAGAACAGCATCAACCAAAAGCGTTAGAAATCAAAGTTTATTTAGATTTTGATGACAATGATTTTCTTGTAGCAGGGGTGAATTTTATTTATGATACCAATGAGTTTAATCCACTTAATGAAACATTAAAGCTAGATTTTCCACGAGATATGGTAAAAGAAACGAGAGCCTTAAATGTATTTCGAAAAACAGGATTTATGTTAGATACCAAAAATTTGCGATTTATTTTACCAGATAATGATAAAATCTATCAATTTTTGACAGAGGATATACAATATTACTATGAAAAGTTTACTATATTAGCAACGGAGAAGTTTAAAACAAAACAAATTAGACAGCCTAAAATAGGTGGTTTAGGTGTTAAAGTCGAAAACAATTTATTAGTAATTGATTGGAACAATATAGACATAGAAAGAAAAGAACTAGTAGAAATTATGTCTAAATATGCATTAAAGAAAAAATACCATAGATTAAAAGATGGGAGTTTTATTCATCTAGAGGGGAACCAGGATATTGATTTTTTAGATAAGTTAGTATCAGGAATGGATATTGATTATCAAGAATTAGAAAAAGAAGAACTACGATTACCAGTTAATAGAACACTTTATTTAAACGAATTACTTAAAGGAATGAAGGGAACAGAGATAGTAAAAAATGGAGAATACAGGAAAATTGTTCATGAGTTAGATAAAAATCAATTAGAAGAAATGAGCGTTCCCAAGAATTTAGAAGGTATTTTAAGAGATTATCAAAAAACAGGATTTCAATGGTTAAAAGTTTTAGACAATTATAAATTTGGAGGGATTTTAGCTGATGATATGGGACTAGGAAAGACTCTTCAAATGTTATCTATTGTAGTAGATTATGTTCAAAATAGTCGTGGAAGCAGAACCAGTTTAGTGGTTTCTCCTAGTTCCTTAACGTTAAATTGGCAAAATGAGGCAAAGAAATTTGCACAGGGATTGCGAACATTAGTAATTAGAGGAAACTTAGCGGAGAGAAAGCGACAAATAGAGGAAATGGATCAATATGATTTAGTCATTACCTCTTATGATTTACTCAAAAGGGATATCGATTTATATGAGGAAAAAGATTATCCATTTCGTTATATTATAGCAGATGAAGCACAATATTTAAAAAATAGTCATACACAAAATGCCAAATCAATCAAGAAAATAAAAGCAGATACACGATTTGCATTAACAGGTACACCAATAGAAAACTCATTAGCAGAGTTATGGTCAATTTTTGATTTTATTATGCCAGGATATTTATTTACCTATAAAAAATTTAAGACTTTATATGAAGTACCAATTGTTAAGGAAGAAAATCAAGAAATTTTATATAAGTTAAGGATGTTGATTGAGCCATTTGTATTAAGAAGAAATAAGAAGGACGTATTAACAGAACTGCCAGATAAAACAGTGACCATATTAAATAATGAGATGGGAGAAGAGCAGAGAAACATCTATCTAAATTATTTATTACAAGCTAGACAAGAAATAGAAGAAGGAATAGAGATACATGGATATGAGAGAAGCCAGATGCAGATATTAACAGCTTTAACGAGGCTAAGGCAGATATGTTGTCATCCTTCCTTGTTTATCGAGAATTACCAAGAAGGTAGTAGCAAGTTGGATCAATGTATGGAAATTCTACAAGAGGCGATTAGTGGAGGTCATAAGATACTGCTATTTTCAGGATATACGTCTATGTTTAACATTATAGAAAAGGAATTGAAGAAAACAAATATTCATTATTTTACATTGACAGGAAGTACAAAGGTAGAAGAGCGAGTAAAATTAGTAGACGAATTTAACCAGAATCCAGAAGTTAAGATATTTTTAATTTCATTAAAAGCAGGAGGGACAGGATTAAACTTAACAGGAGCAGATGTAGTGATTCATTATGATCCATGGTGGAATTTATCGACAGAGAATCAAGCAACTGATCGAGCTTATCGAATTGGACAAAAAAATAATGTACAAGTGTATAAATTAATTACGAAAAATTCTATTGAAGAAAAAATTAACCAATTGCAACAGAAAAAGGCAGAACTTGTGGATAATATGTTAAGTACAAAAACGGCCTTTATTAATAAGTTCTCAAAAGAGGAAATTTTGCAACTTTTTAGAGAATAGTGATAAGAAAGAGTGAAAGAGAAATGAAAGATTATATAACCATAATAGGAGGAGGGCTAGCTGGTTGTGAAGCTGCATACCAAATAGCAAAGCGAAAAATAAAGGTAAAACTTTATGAAATGAAACCACAAAAATATTCACCAGCTCATCATAATGCTAATTTAGCGGAGATTGTATGTAGCAATTCTTTTAAATCCAATGCATTGACTAATGCATGTGGATTATTAAAAGAGGAATTAAGAAGGTTAGATTCTTTATTAATTCGCATAGCCGATGAAACTAAGGTTCCAGCTGGGCAAGCTTTAGCTGTCGATCGAGAGGATTTTGCACAAAGAGTAACAAAAGAGATAAAAGAAAATCCTTATATCGATGTAATTGAACAAGAAGTGATTGAGATAAAAGAAAAGATAAAGGATGGTATAGTTATTATTGCAACAGGTCCACTAACTTCTGATGGACTAGCAAACCAGATACAAGAAATAACTGGACATA
Organism: uncultured Clostridium sp.; assembly: GCA_947568535.1. Classification (GTDB taxonomy): domain Bacteria; phylum Bacillota; class Clostridia; order TANB77; family CAG-508; genus CAG-269. The sequence continues at coordinate 9,595 of CANOPF010000033.1, forward strand.
ATGAATTATATTTTTATGATGCTGCTGCACCAATTCTTGAGAAAGATAGCATTGATTTTGAAATTGCTTTTTATGGAGATCGTTATCATCAAGAAAAGAAAAAAGAGGAAAGTATAGAACAATGGAAACAGAGATTAGAGAGACAGGAAAGAAGTGAGCAGAGTTATATTAATTTGCCGATGAATCAAGAAGAATATGAGAAGTTTTGGAAACAGTTAGTGGAAGCACAAGTAATAACTTTGCATGAGTTTGAAAAAAGGGATATTTTTGAAGGTTGTATGCCAATTGAAATTATGGCTAAAAGAGGGATAGATACATTAAGGTTTGGTCCCTTAAAGCCAGTTGGCTTTGATGATCCAAGAACAGGTAAAAGACCATATGCATTGGTACAATTGAGGCAAGATGATCAACAAGCAAGGATTTATAATATGGTTGGCTTTCAGACTAATTTAAAATTTGCCGAACAAAAAAGGGTATTTAGCCTAATACCTGGGTTGCAGTATGCCGAATTTGTAAAATATGGTGTTATGCATAGGAATACTTATCTTAATTCTAGCCAATTATTGGATGAAACGTATCAATTAAAAACAGTACCTAATCTTTTTTTTGCTGGTCAAATTACAGGAGTAGAAGGTTATGTTGAATCTATTTCTTCTGGTTTGGTTGCTGCATTGAATGCAGGTGATGTTTTTGCTTTTGGTGACAAAAAACATTATTTTTCTCCATATACCATCATCGGTGCTTTGGCAAATTATATTTCAACACCGAATACTAAGTTTCAGCCAATGAATGCTAATTTTGGTATTTTGCCACAATTAGAGGAAAATAGGATTAAGGATAAGAAGAAACGCTATCAGAAGTTGGCTCAAAGAAGTTTAGAAAATGTATGACTGGGAAATCATTTTGGGTATATTACAAATATTTCTAAAATATGACATTTGTATTAAAATTGCCTGTTTACTTGTCATATTTTATTTTTGTTGGTAAAATAAAGTATAAGTTTTTTAAAATACTAATTTAATGTATAACAATGAAAATAAAATAGTTCACATAAAAAGTGTTGAAAAATTCTGTGTATTATGTTAGAATAAAATAAGGGGATTTACCACAGGTAAAAAGAAAGGGGATTAAATATGCAAGTTAAAGATGTAGAAAACTTAGAGGAATTAAAGTCTTTTTTAAGACAATATAAACGTATCATAAGAGAAATTGATGAACATATAGAACAAGTAGATAAGGAAGAAAAAGACGCAGAGGAAATAAAAGAAAATCTAGAATTAAAGCAAGATAAACGCTTTGATGGAATGAAGGAAGAAGCGGAACAAGATTTATTAGCCAAGAAAAATAAAAAGCAGAGATTAAAAGACAACAAGAGAGAAGAGCAAAAACAAATTGTTGCTATTGTTAATAAGTATAAAATCAAACTAAAAACAGAAAAAAGCAGAGCTCTTTTTATGTATAATCAAAAACAAGATGAATGGATAAAAGGAATTGAAAAAGGGAAAAAAATAAAACTAGCAATTCCAGGATCTTTAGTTGATGTAGATAATTTGAAATTTAATAAAAAGGGTAAGCAGGTAGGAATAAAATCCAGAAAAACTATTCAAACCACGTATAATTCACTTATTGAGACACATAGAAAACATATGAAGGAATTAACGAGGATAGCTAAAGAAAAAAATGAATTATATCAAGAGTATAAAAGATGTAATAAAGAACTTACTGAGATAGATGATATTGTAAGTGGATATGGAGTTAATATAGATGAAATCTTAAAAAAGGATAATTCAGAGCAAGTAATATCAGGACAAAGGAGACCAGAGCAAGCAAGAACAGAAAGAATAGATCCAGAGCAACAAGTAAGAGCAGAAAGAGTAGATCCAGGGCAACAAGCAAGAGCAGAAAGAATAGATCCAGGGCAACAAGCAAGAGCAGAAAGAATAGATCCAGAGCAACCGAAATTAGATATGCCAGAGTACTATGTAAAAACTATTGCGATAGATGAAAAAAATGGTGAAGTATATGTTGGGAGTGAAGGCAGAGAAGGAGAAAAAAATGTCACAAAGTTTTCATTAGATGAAGTATTAAAATCCAAAAGAACATTATTTAAAAATTTAGAGATAGATCAATTATGTAAAATGGTAATACATAAGAGCAAGAGAACAAGAAAGAATCCATTGATGAAACAAGTTGAGATTGCAAAGTTAAAACGAAAAATTAATCCTGCCATTGTAAAAGTATTTGAGAAACAACCAGATATGCTAGTTGATTATATAGCGTGTTTATATAAAAATGATAATGAAAGATATCCATTGCCATATGATTTGACACATATTGTAAGTGATTCTAGTTTACGTTTCTTGGATAAAATAAAAATGAAAAGATGGGTAAAGACAGAGAAGGAATTAGGGGCGAATATTATTACATACGATCAAAATGAGACTTTTCCAGTTAATCAAGAAAAGCAGAATACTTCTGGCTGGAAACAACAGCAAAGAATTTCAGAAAATATGGTATTACCATTATCATATCTAAAAGACATATATGAAAATTTTAGTTATGATAAAAATAATGAAAATGGCGAATATGATTTAGTAAATAAGAAAACAGGAATAAAAATTTCAAAGGATGAAAAAGAGTATGCTTCACTAGTGGGCGGAATAAAATTTGCAAAATTATGGAAAGATTCAATAGATAAATCAATAGATAATATAAACGATTTATCTGAAAAAGAACGTATTAACATAGCATTTAATAATTCAGAGTCAGAAACAATATATCAATACTTATCTAATAGAGTCATAGGTCAAATAATGACAAAAGGGAATATAGATATAGGAAATATTTATAATGAAGCACAATCTGTTAAAACAAAAGATGTCATACAAACGTTAGGGAGTGAAAAGGAACATATGAACTTAGTAGATAGATATTTTAGAAATATGGTTCCAGAAGACAGAATGGTAGTAGCGACCAAAGAGCCTTTAACTATAGAAGAACTTAATAATGCTAGAAAACCAAGTCAAATATCACAGGAAAGAGAGAATACATAAATTTAATTAAATGATATACATTTTTAAGATAATTTATTTGCAAATTCTAGTTTTTCCTTGACTTATCAAGTTGAACATGATAAAATATAAACCGTTATGAGCAATTGCAGGAATAGCAATTTCATAACGGTTTATATAGTTAAAGGTAATGTGTTAATCTTACCAAATATAAATAGGAGGTGAAATTTAAGTGCCAACAATTAATCAATTAGTAAGAAAAGGAAGAAAGACAGGCGTAACAAAATCAACTGCACCAGCATTACAACATGGATGGAACTCTAAAAACAAAAAATTAACCAATAACAGAGCTCCACAAAAAAGAGGAGTATGTACAGTAGTAAAAACAGTTACCCCTAAAAAGCCAAACTCAGCTTTAAGAAAAGTTGCCAGAGTTAGACTTTCTAATGGTTATGAAGTTACATCTTATATCCCAGGTATAGGACATAACTTACAAGAACATAGTGTTGTATTAATCAGAGGTGGTAGGGTAAAAGACCTTCCAGGTGTTAGATACCATATCATCAGAGGAACATTAGATACAGCAGGTGTTAAAGATAGAATGCAAGCGCGTTCTAAATATGGAGCTAAACGTCCTAAAAAATAGAAAATAGACGAAATCAGGCATTTTGAACATTTTGAATATTAATAGCAGAATGCACAAAATACCGAATTGATTAAATTTTCAGAACTAACATTTAGGAATAGTCCAAAAAAGTAGTGCTTGTTATTTTATCTAAGATTTAAGGTACTTAAATTTAGAATAGATAAATAAGTGCTATGCGCAAGAAAGAAAAAATTTCTTGCGAGTACCGAAATGTTCTTAAATAGAACATTAAAACAAATTAAGGAGGGAAGAATAGTGCCAAGAAAAGGATATGTAGCAAAAAGAGAAGTATTAGCAGATCCAATTTATCATAGCAAAGTGGTTACTAAATTAGTAAACAACATTATGTTAGATGGTAAAAAATCAGTTGCTCAAAAAATAGTGTATCATGCATTTGACATTATTAAAGAAAAAGAAGGAAAAAATCCTTTAGAAGTTTTTGAAGCAGCTTTAGAAAATGTTATGCCAGTTCTTGAAGTAAAAGCAAGAAGAGTTGGTGGAGCAACCTATCAAGTTCCATTAGAAATTAGACCAGAAAGAAGACAAACATTAGGTCTTAGATGGATTGTTACTTATGCTAGAAATAGACATGAAAAAACAATGGCTGAGAAATTAGCTGGAGAACTAATGGATGCTGTTGCTGGAAATGGTGGAGCATTTAAGAAAAAAGAAGATACACATAGAATGGCTGAAGCAAATAAAGCTTTTGCTCACTATAAATGGTAAAAATAAAAAACAAAATTTTTAAGTAGAATAAATGAAAAAATTTAATAAATTAGAATTTTACTAGGTAATTACCAAAAAGTATTTTCAATATGTTAATAAAATAGAACAACGATAAAAACTAATTTAATAAATTTTATACTGAAAGGGGGAAAATAGAAAAAATGGCAGGAAGATCATACCCACTAGAAAGAACTAGAAATATAGGAATTATGGCACATATTGATGCCGGAAAAACAACAACAACAGAAAGAATTTTATTCTATACAGGGAAAACACATAAAATAGGAGAAGTTCATGAAGGAGCTGCTACCATGGACTGGATGGAGCAAGAACAAGAAAGAGGAATTACCATCACCTCTGCTTGTACAACTTGTTTCTGGAATGATAATCGAATTAATATTATTGACACACCAGGTCACGTTGACTTTACGGTAGAAGTTCAAAGATCGTTAAAAGTATTAGATGGAGCAGTAACTGTTTTAGCGGCTAAAGGTGGAGTTCAACCACAAACAGAAACTGTTTGGAGACAAGCTGACAAATATAGTGTACCAAGAATGGTATATGTTAATAAAATGGATATTACAGGAGCAAACTTTATGCTTTGTATTGAGCAATTGAAGAACAGATTAAAAGCCAATGCCGTTCCTATTCAATTACCAATTGGAGCAGAAGATAACTTTAAAGGAATTGTTGATTTAATCAAAATGAGAGCTTTTATTCATAAAGATGAGCAAGGTAAAGAGATTGAAGAAACAGATATTCCAGAAGATATGAAAGATTTAGCACAAGAATATCATGACAAAATGATCGAATCTGTTGCTGAACAAGATGAAGAATTAATGATGAAATATTTAGAAGGTGAAGAACTTT
>CANOPF010000034.1 GCA_947568535.1 uncultured Clostridium sp.
GTTTTATAGCATTCAAACTGCAAGCCCATTCAATTTTAGAGAGCAATTCTCTTTTTATCTTGTTTTTCTTCTTTACAATGCTAATCATACCACACCATCCTTTCTTTTTCAAGATAAAGGCGACAAAAAAAATCAACCTTTACAGTTGATTTATCAATGTTTTCGTCTGGTGCGACGATTTTACTTAATGGAGCCAATAAGCGGAATCGAACCGCTGACCTACAGGTTACGAATCTGTTGCTCTACCAACTGAGCTATATTGGCACTTTACTTGTATATCTGTATATTTGACCACTTTCAAAATTAACTTTTAATTAACAATTGCCTCTATTTTCTATAAAACATTTGTCATATATTTAATCAAAATACTAAAAATATACTACACCATTTTTATACTTTTGTCAATTGATAACTTTGTATTTTTTTAAAACCTTAACTGTTATACCAATTCATTGGAAATGCTTCATCACTTATTACTTTCCATACTACACAGGCTCTTTTCTAGTAAATCTTTTTATTGCTCTTATTTCAGTAGAAAGCATGTTTTGTTTATCCTAGTCGTTTATTTCTTGCCTTATATATTTAGTATAATGTAAACATCTTAATCTTAATCTTAATCTTAATCTTAACCTTTACTCTTTATTTTTATCTCATTTCTTATTTTCTCGTTATGGATAATATCTTTTCATATATACTATTTGTATGCTTCTCGTAAATTCAAATCTTCAAACCCATATCTATCTACATAATTTTTGTCTTGTTAATAATTCATTCCAGTCTATTATCCATACAAAAAATGAGCCTTCCTTTTCATTTTACTACAAGTCTGGCTCATTTATCCTTTTACTTATATTAATACATTCCATCCATTCCTGCTGGCATTCCTGCATCATGTCCTCCGCACTGACATCCTTTTGGCTCTGGAGCATCAGTAACAATACTTTCTGTTGTAAGTACCATAGAAGCAATAGAAGCTGCATTTTGTAAAGCACTTCTTGTTACTTTTGTTGGATCAACAATTCCTGCTTTTTTCATATCAACATATTGTTCTTGTGTTGCATCAAATCCAACTCCTTGTTGAGATTTTTTTACATTGTCAGCAATTACAGCTGGTTCTAATCCTGCATTAATAGCAATTTGTTTTACTGGTTCTTCTAAAGATTTTAAAACAATTTTAGCACCTAATTCTTCTCCACCCTCTAAAGATTCTACTAATTTTTCTACTTTTGGAATAACATTCATTAAAGCTGTTCCACCACCTGCAACAATTCCTTCTTCTACAGCTGCTTTTGTTGCCGATAAAGCATCTTCAATTCTCAATTTTTTGTCTTTCATCTCTACTTCAGTTGCTGCTCCAACTCCAATTACAGCTACTCCTCCTGCTATTTTTGCTAATCTTTCTTGTAATTGTTCTTTATCATATTCGCTTTTAGTTTCTACGATTTGAGCCTTGATTTGTCCTACTCGGTCAGCAATTTGTTGTTTATCTCCATTACCATCAACAATAATTGTGTTTTCTTTTTGTACTTTAACTTGTTTTGCTTTACCTAGTTGACTAATAGTTGTATCTTTTAACTCTAATCCTAAGTCTGATGTAATAACTTCTGCACCTGTTAAGATAGCAATATCTTCAAGCATTGCTTTTCTCTTATCTCCAAATCCTGGTGCTTTGACTGCTACTACATTTAAAACACCTCTTAATTTATTTAAAATTATTGTAGATAAAGCTTCTCCTTCTATATCATCACAGATAATTAATAATTTTCCAGATTCTTGCATGATTGCTTCTAATAGTGGTAATACTTCTTGTATATTGCTAATTTTTTTATCTGTTAATAATATATATGGATTATCTAATATGGCTTCCATTTTTTCTGTATCTGTTGCCATGTATGGAGATAAATACCCTTTATCAAATTGCATTCCTTCTACTACATTTAATTCTGTATTTGAAGTTTTAGATTCTTCTATAGTAATAACTCCATCTTTTGATACTTTTTCCATTGCATCAGCAATTAAATTTCCTATTTCCTCATTGTTAGCTGATATACTAGCAACTCTTGCAATGTCTTCTTTTCCGTTTATATCTGAACTGATTTCTTTCAATCCTTCTATTGCTGTTTCTACAGCTTTATCCATCCCTCTTTTAATGGCCATTGGATCAGCACCTGCTGCTACATTTTTTACCCCTTCTTTAATCATACTTTGGGCTAAAACAGTAGCTGTTGTTGTTCCATCTCCTGCTACATCATTTGTTTTTGTAGAAACTTCTTTAACTAATCGAGCTCCCATATTTTCATATTTATCTTCTAATTCAATTTCTTTTGCAATAGTAACACCATCATTAGTAATTAGTGGTGAACCAAAACTTTTATCTAATACAACATTTCTTCCTTTTGGTCCTAAAGTAACTTTTACTGTATCGGCTAATTTATTTACACCTTCTAATAAAGATTTTCTCGCTTCTTCTCCAAATTTAATAACTTTCGCCATTTTATATCCTTCCTTTCTTCTAGGGATTTATCATAATTTTTACTCCCTTTTTCTTATTTTTATCTAACTATTCTACAATTGCTAAAATGTCTTCTTGTTTAACAATAATATATTCTGTTCCTTCATATTTTACTTCTGTTCCTGAATATTTGCTGACAATGACATTATCACCTTTTTTCACATTAACTGGTTCTATTTTTCCTTCTACTCTTTCTCCTGGTCCAACTTCAATGACTTCTGCTATTTGTGGTTTTTCTTGTGCTCCTCCAGCTAATATGATTCCACTTTTTGTCGTTTCTTCGCCTTCTTTCATTTTTATTAATACTCTACTTCCTAATGGTTTAATCATTTTTTTACCTCCTTAAGTTTTTATATTAGCACTCTCTTCAAGTGACTGCTAATACTTTATACCCTTTTGCTCATCTTGTCAATACTTTTTTACTTTTTTTCACATAAAGTTCACATATCTATTCTATTCATTTATATTAAAACCTATTACTTTATTCGAACTATCTTTCCTAAATGTTTAAGCAACTATTCCAAAATTTGACTTTTAAGAAAAAATACAGTATAATAGAAAATAGTGATTAGCAAAAAAGAGAATTTGCTAGAGAATGAGATTTTATTATAAACTAAAAATGTATGAAGAGAAAAATAATAGTAAATAATAATGGTAATTCGTTTTACAAAAGGTTTATCTTATGTGAGGCAGGAGAGAAAAATCACATAGTAAAATAAACTTTATTTTATGTTACACATAAATAAATTTAGTCAAATTAGTCCTATAGGATACAAACTAATTATTTAACGATTTATAATAAAATCAAAAAGAAAGGAAAAGAGAGGAAAATTTATGACAGAAGAAAACTTAGAAAATAAGTCAAAAAAAACTTATCCCAAAACAACAAGACCATATAACAAAAGAAACACAAATAAGACAAAAAACGTAAAAGAAAAAAACATTTCCACAATTAAAACAGGAACTGTGGAAAGTGTAGAAACAACAGAAAATAAAAAGCTAGGAGAAAAGAGAAGAAGAAATCCAAGTAGAGGAAAAAGAGTTTCCCCAAAAAATAATAAGCTTTTTCAAACATCAAAATTAAAAATCATTCCCTTAGGAGGATTACATGAAGTAGGAAAAAACATCACAGTTTTTGAATATGAAAACGAAATCATTGTGATCGACTGTGGACTATCTTTCCCAGAAGATGATATGTTAGGTATTGACTTAGTTATACCAGATATCACTTATCTAGAAAGAAATGTTGATAAAATTAAGGGATTAGTCATTACCCATGGACATGAAGATCATATAGGAAGTGTACCTTATCTATTAAAGAAAATTAATATTCCTATTTATGCACCAAAATTAGCAGCAGGACTAATTAGAAACAAATTAGAAGAACATAAATTATTAAGGGGTACTAAATTAATTGAAATCATACAAGGGCAAACTATCCATTTAGGAAAAAACTTCCAAGTAGAAATTATTAGGAGCTCACATAGTATACCAGACTCTGTTATGTTAGCAATTACCACACCAGCAGGAACCGTTTTACACACAGGAGATTTTAAAGTAGATTATACACCAATTGACGGAAAATTAATGGATTTTGGAAGAATTGCAGAAATCGGAAATCAAGGAGTTTTAGCCTTAATGTCTGATAGTACCAATGCAGAAAGAAAAGGATTTACTATGTCAGAAAGTTCAATCGGAGAAGTATTTGACAAACTATTTTTGCATTGTACGAAAAGAATTGTAGTCGCCACTTTTGCCTCTAATGTGCATAGAGTACAACAAATCGTTAACTCAGCTGTAAAATATAATCGAAAAATTGCTGTATGTGGTAGAAGTATGATTAATATGATAGAAACTGCAAGAGAACTTGGTTATATTGACTGCCCAGAAAATATCTTTATTGATATCGATCTGATTAATAAATATACTGATGAACAATTAGTCATTATTACAACAGGAAGCCAAGGAGAACCAATGTCTGCTTTAACAAGAATGGCAGCAGGAGATCATCGAAAAGTTAAAATCACACCAAACGATCTAGTCATCATTTCTGCCACCCCAATACCAGGAAACGAAAAATTTGTCTCTAAAGTAATTGATGACTTAATGCAGATTGGTGCAGAAGTTGTGTATAGTTCCTTGGAAACTATACATGTATCTGGACACGCCTGTCAAGAAGAACAAAAATTAATACTTGCTTTAACTCGACCAAAATATTTTATTCCTGTACATGGTGAATATCGACAATTAATTGCCCATAGTGAAACAGCCCAAAGTATGGGAATTGATAAAGAAAATATCATTATGATGTCAAATGGTAGAGTCTTAGAAATTAATGAAGAAAATGCACAACTTACAACTTCTGTCCCAAGTGGTAGAGTATTAGTAGATGGTCTAGGCGTTGGTGATGTCGGAAGCATTGTTTTAAGAGATAGACAACATTTATCACAGGATGGATTAATCGTTATTGTATTAACTATGGATTCATCAACAGGAGAGGTCGTAGCTGGTCCAGATGTAATATCTAGAGGATTTGTGTATGTTAGAGAATCAGAAAATTTAATGGATGATGTCAAATCTGTAGTAAGACATGAAATCAAAAAATGTGAAGAAAGAGGTATTACTGATTGGGCAACAATCAAATCAACAACAAGAGAAAATTTAAGAGATTATATCTTTATGAAAACCAAAAGAAATCCAATGATCATACCGATTATTATGGAAGTATAGTAAAACATCCCATACCAAGCTATATGTGCTTAGTATGGGATGTTTTGTATAAGTTCTGACAATCCAAAGCAAAAGACTTACCTTGTAAATAGTTTAACATTCCACTATCAGAAGTAAAATTAAATGTTAAAACAGCACTACAAAGCAACTGATACTTTTTTCCAAATTTTCTATTAATCTCATTTCTTCCATATTTCCCGGTCACCAATAATAGGAAAACCCAGATAAGCCAGATGGGCTCTAATCTGATGAGTACGACCTGTTTCAATTTCTATATCTAACAAAGAAGTCTGGTTACTATACTTTTCTAAAACATGGTATGTTGTGATAATCTTCTGATATCCTTTTTTAAAAACATTCGAAATATACACGCAGGCTTTCTTATTATCTTTAAATAAATAAGCCTCACATCGTTTATCCCTATCTTTTGGATATCCATAAACCAAGGCAATATAGTGTTTTTCTATTTCATGATTTTTAAATTTTGAACAAAGAATAGACAATGCTTCTTCATTTTTAGCAAAAAGCACAAGTCCTGTCGTATTTCTATCAATTCGATGGCAAGGCATAGGTTTAACATCACAATTCTTATAATATTGATGAACATAAGAAGTTAAACTATGCTCACCCGTAACCTCTATGTCATGAGGCTTATTTATGATTAGAATATTTTCATCTTCAAAAAATATATCTAAAGGAATAGCATATTCTAATTGAAAATCTGCCACATAAAGCAAAATCTCATCATTTTCATGAACAATAATATTTTGAGAAACTCTTTTCCCATTTACTTTTATATCTCTTTTCCTTAATGTTTTAAAAAAAAGATTAGGTGATAAAGTAGGAAGATTTTCTAATAAAAACTTATCTAATTTTTTCCCATCATATTTATGGTTTACCATTAACTTTTTCATGCGTTTATTATATCTTCTTTTGAACAAAAAAGCAAGAATGAAAATCTCATGTTTCTTTTCTATAGCAAAATTCCATTTAGCATTAGCTAAATGGAATTTAATTTTAATAATGATTTTCTCCTCTACCTTCTGGAAGTGCATCTGAATAATCTAATACAATCCTAATTCTGGTAATGGCTCTTATTGCTTTAACAAACTTACTTGTTTTTATCCTTTGCCATAGACTTGGTTTTGCTTCAAATGTTGTCTCTTGTACATACTGTTGTTGTACTTCTTGTACAGTTGGTTGTTGTTGTACTTCTTCTAAAACAACATTAATTTCTGGTTCTTCTACTGGTGTAGGAATTGATTTTAATGCATCAGCAATTTCAATTCCAATATAACTTAATGCTTTTGATCGATCTTCTATTCTTTCCATATCAATTTCTATATGTAGATTTGATTCTAAATTGTTAATTCTAGCATTTAATAATTTTACAGCATCTTCATAATTTTCTGCTGTTGGCTCTTTTGCCTTTCCTACTATAGTTAATGTCTCTATAATATCTTCTGTAAAAATGCTTTCTGCTTTTCTAACACGTTCTTTCCAATCTTTTTCTTTATGTTCTACTGCTTCTAATAATTCCTTTAATTGACCTGCTGCTGCTATGTTTTGTTCTCTTTGTCGAATTAATTTTTCTATTTTTTTGGTATTTTCTTCAAATTGGTTGGTTGCATATTCAACTAATCCATAAGCTGCTTTATATACACTTGGTGGAAAATTTCTTTTTTTAGGATATTCTATTAGATAGGCTTTAATGGATTCAATCAAATCTTTGAAATATGTGTCATCTTCTAATTGTACAATTTGTTTTTTACTCTTTGGGTTGATCAATTTTTGTATTTTATCTATATTGGATAACATTTTCTCTTCTGTGATAACCATTCTCACATTTACTATGCCTGTTCTGGATCTTGACATTGTAATGTACCTCCTTTTATCTTACGCATGATTGCTTTTTACCTTTTCTTTTATCATTATACATTAACTAACAAAAAACTACAAGTAATTTTGTCTAATTTTATTTTATTTTTTTATTACATTTATATTACAAAAATATTACAATTCGTTTCCCTTTTCCCTAGCCTCTCATGCTTACTCTCCCTGACAATAAAAATAATAATTTATAATAAGCAAATCTTATTATAAACTATTATTTTCCTTTAATTCATTACTGTTTTTATCTCTTCAAATCTTTTTATTTTTTGTGTGGTTGTTTTGATTAAATCTGTATCAGTTATACAAATATCTCTTACATATTTATAGGCTGGCATGGTTTTATTCACTTTCTTAACTTCTTGCCAAATAACTTCTTTTAATTTTTCTTTTTCTTGTGTTCCAAAAATTTCTTCTGCTAATTCTTTATCATAAACAATCTTAGCACAAATCTTATAATCACCATCTGATTCTGGTTTTCCATAAACAAAACTTTCTTTAATACCTTCTATTTTATTGATTAACGCTTCTTGCTCTTCTGGATAGATATTTTTTCCATTTTTTAGTACAATAACAAACTTTTTCCTTCCAGAAATGTAGATAAATCCATCTTTATCGATTTTGGCTAAATCTCCTGTATGTAACCATCCTTCTTCATCAATTGTCTCTTTAGTTGCTTCTTCATTGTTATAATAACCTAACATAATGGAATCTCCTCTAGCAACTAATTCGCCAATTCCTTCTTCATTAGCGTCTACAATTTTTACTTCTAGGCTAGGAAATGCTTTTCCTATAGAACCTAATCTTTGGTATTTGTCATCTTCTGCGGCAATAACTGGAGAACTTTCGGTTAATCCATAACCTTGATACATAGTAAATCCTAATTCATTAAATCCTTTTTCTGCTTCTGGATCTAAAGCTGCTCCTCCTGCTACTAATAATCTCAATTTGCCTCCTAAATTATTGTGTATCTCTTTAAATAGCCTTCTTCTTATGTCTATGCCAAATTTTAATAAAAACTGACTAATATTAATTCCCTTTTTAACAGTTTCTAATTTTCCTTTTTTCTCGATTCCTTTCATGACTTTTTTGTACATATTTTCAAATAGAATAGGCACAGATACCATTGCTGTAATTTGATATTCTTTAATATTATCGGCAATATGTCGAATTCCTTCGCAAAAAGCAATGGTTGAACCTTTAGAAATCGGATAAATAAATCCTGTAGTACATTCAAAGGTATGGTGTAAAGGTAAAAAAGATAAGAACCTGTCTGTTTCATCTACCTTTATCGTAGATGCAATATCATATAGATTCGTACATAAGTTTTTATGGGATAACATAACTGCTTTTGACATTGCCGTGGTTCCTGAGGTAAACAACATAATGCCCATTTTTTCCGCATCAATTTTAGCCTCTAAAAATCCTTTATTTCCTTCTTCCATTAGTCTTTTCCCTTTTTGAATTAATTCTGATTGGGAAAAAATTCCATCGGTTTCTTTTTCTAAATCCATCGAAATAAAATATTTTAGATTCGTATGATTTTTCTTTTTTATTTCTGTCATGATTTGATCATATTTTTTGGAATAAAATATAGCCTCAACTTCTGAACGAATAATGAGATTTTCAATTTCATGATCAGGTAATGCTTTATCAAGAGGTACAACTACTCCTGTTCCCGCCACTGTTGCAAAATAGGCCACTCCCCATTCATAGCGGTTTTCTGCTATTACGGCTATTCTCTTATCTGTTAATCCCATATTGATTAATGATGTTCCTAACGCATTAATTTCCTGTCTAAATTCGGTATGGGTAATTGTTGTAAATTCACCTGGTTTTTCTGTTTTAAATAAATATGCTGGTCTTTCTCCATACTTCTGTCCTGACTTTTCAAGCATTTCTTTTAGATTTTCGTATTTTTCTACTTTATGAATCGGCTCTCTCATTTTTCTTTCAACCCTTCTATTACTGTATTTTCAAATTCTTTAAACAATTTCATAATGTCTATTTTTTCTTCACTTCTGGCTTTATACACTAAACTTGAACAAATTAGCCCATAAATCTCTGAAGCAATGGCTTGTGGATTTCCTTTTTTAATTTGACCTTCTTCCATTCCTTGTTTTACTATATTTTCAATTTGATGAATATATTCTAATATATGTTTTTGACACTTTTGGTTTCTTGCTTCATGTCCCCAAAATTGGCTTAATAAAATGGTAATTAAATCTTCGTATTTTTCTACAATCTTTATTTGAATGAGTACAATTGATTTAACTTTATCAATATAATTAGAAAATTTGGCTGTTTTAATATCAATACTATTTTGTAATAACTTAATTCCTTCTTCTACTAAAAAGTTAAAAATTTCTTCCTTACTGGAAAAGTGATAATATAATGTTCCTTTTGCTACGCCAACGGTTGCTGTTATTTCTTCAATACTTGTAGCATCATATCCTTTTTCTGCAAATAATTTCATTGATGTTTCAAATATTTTTCTTTTGGTTTTATTCATATTTTTAACATCCTTGTTTTCTATATTTAGGTTTTTTCTAAAGGTATTACCTATAAACCTTTTATCATGTTTTTATTATATAGTCTATTGTTTTTTTTTGCAATAGTTTTTCTGTTATTTAAACGACTGGTTCAGTTTTTTTCCGTTTTTTTGTTTTATTTCCTTTACTTTTTTCGTTAACTAATATAAAATAACTTTAAATGGGATATACTAAGAAAAAATTTGGAGGAAACAAATGAAAAACAAAAATGAATTAAGCATTAATGCATTAAAAATGACTTGTCCTACCAATCTATTCAAATTTGAAACCACAAAAGAATTAGAACCCATCCAATCTGGAATTGGGCAAGACCGTGGTATTAAAGCATTAGAATTTGGTTTACAAGTAGAAGTAAAAGGATATAACTTATATTTAGAAGGACCTAGTGGAGTAGGAAAAACCATGTATACTCGAAATTACCTAGAGAAAATTGCTCCCAAAAAGAAAACGCCTTCTGATTGGTGTTATATCTATAATTTTGATCATCCTAATGAACCAATTTCTGTAGCATTACCAGCAGGTCAAGGAAAAGAATTTAGAGATTCGATGGATGGATTTATCAAAGAAATACGTAAAGATATCAAAAATACATTTAATAATGATGATTTCGAGAAAGAAAAAGCTCTCATTAAACAAGAATTTGAAGTAAAACGTTCTGCATTATTGGACAAATTAAACCAAGACGCTGCACAATATAATTTTCAAGTAAAAGCTGCCCAAAATGGTATTTATATGATGCCTGTTGTCGATGGTAAAGCCTTAGAAGAAGCAGAATTTGAAAAACTAGATCCTACCATCAAACAAGAATACGAAGAAAAGTCTGTATTGGTTCAAGAACAAATCATGGAAGTCATTGGACAAATAAAAGAAATTGAACGTCAATCTGACCAAAAAATATCAGAATGGCAATCTAATGTTGCCTTATTAACCATTAATGTACACATTAATTTTCTTAAATCAAAATATAAACGAAATAAAAAAATCAATAAATTTTTAACCGATGTTAAACAAGATGTTTTAAAAAATATTCCTGTCTTTTTAGAAGAAGAAAACAATAAACCGTCAAATCAACAAACACCTAACGCAAAAAAACCAGATCCTTGTCTTAATTATCGTGTTAATCTCTTTATTGACAATTCTGCTCTTGAAGGTGCTCCTGTGATTATGGATTCCAATTATTCCTATCATAATATCTTTGGCTCATTAGAATATGAAAATTATTATGGTTCCTTAAAAACAGATCATACCATGTTAAAACCTGGACTATTACAACGTGCTAATGGTGGTTATATTATTTTCCAAGCCAAAGATTTACTGGCTAATGGTATGTGTTATGAAGCCTTAAAAAAAGCACTAAGAGTAAAAGAACTAAGTATTGAAAACTCTACTGATCAACGTTCTTCTATGGTTTTAGTTTCGTTAAAGCCAGAACCTATTCCGCTAAATTTAAAAGTTATTTTAATTGGAAATGCCAATATTTATCAGACGCTTTTAGCCATGGACTCTGACTTCAAAAAATTATTCAAAATAAAAGTAGAATTTGAAGATGATGCACTCATCAATTCTGAAAATATTCAGAAGTTATCTCAAATTGTTCATGGTTTTTGTGAACATGAGGGATTACCTCACTTAGATAAATCTGGTATGGCTCGTTTGGTTGAATATGGTTCTCAATTAGCAGGAAGCCATCATAAAGTTTCCACCCGTTTTGATGATTTAATGCAAGTAGTCGGTGAAGCTGCTACTTGGGCAAAACTTTCTCGTTCTAAAATCGTTACTCGTGAATTTATTGACCAAGCTTTATCTGAGCGAATCGAACGAATTAAAAAATATGATAGTAAGTACTTAGAAATGATAAAAGAAAATACCCTTTTAATTAATACATCTGGCTCAGAAATTGGACAATTAAATGGTTTAACTGTTATGACTATTGGTGACTATACCTTTGGTAAACCTGCCAAAATCACTGTGAATACTTATACTGGAAAAAATGGCATCGTCAATATTGAACGAGAAGTTGAAATATCTGGTCCTTCTCACTCTAAAGGAGTCTTAATTTTAACGGGATACCTAGGTGAAATGTTTGCTCAAGACATTCCCTTATGTCTAACAGCTAGTATTTGTTTTGAGCAATTATATAATGGCGTAGATGGCGATAGTGCTTCTAGTACAGAATTATATGGATTACTATCTAGCTTATCGGGCATTCCTATTAATCAATCTATTGCCGTAACAGGATCCGTTAATCAAAAGGGGCAAATTCAGCCAATTGGTGGTGTTAATGAAAAAATTGAGGGTTTTTTCCAAATTTGTAAAATGAGGGGATTAGATGGTTCTCATGGTGTTATGATACCTATACAAAATGTTGATCATTTACAGTTATCGGATGAAATCATTGAAGCAGTAAAAAACAAACAATTTCATATTTACTCTGTTTCTACCATTGAAGAAGGTATTGAAGTTTTAACTGGTGTCCCAGCAGGAAAGAAAGACAAAGATGGACATTTCCCTGCTGGTACCATTAATTATCTTGTATATGAAAAGTTAAAAAAATATGCAGAAATTAGTGAAAAATAAACAAAAAGAAATTGCTAACATTTAGCAATTTCTTTTTGATTGTTTAAGTACCCATTTTTTCCTCGTAACCACAGTATTTACATTTTTTTATACCATTACCTTGATATACTAAAGTATGTGTATCTTGTATCTCTATCGTTCCTCCATAATTATCACTATATCTCTCTTTATGCCACAAATGGTTTACTATACTACTACCAACATACGTCCAATCTATTATATTGTTACGTTTCAATCCACAGATTCTACAAGTTATAGTCCATTCTTGAGTTTCATAGGTTTGAACCCATTCATGTACATGTGTATTAGTATTTTCCGTTGCTGATGACCCATTTCCATTGTTGTTTACCTTATTATTTGCATTATTACTTGTACCACTAGATGGCGTAGTGACTACTTTTACTTCATTATTTTTTGCCTTTATTTTCATCACTCTTGTACTTACTAATCCAGTATTATCTTTTATCTCGAACTTTATGTTAAAACTTAAATTTTCTAAACTATCTGTAGAAATGACTGAACTGGTAGCTTTTCCAGTATATTTTCCTAAAGCTAAGATAGCAAAATCGGTAGTAGATGTTAAATCGGTTTTATGCACTCTTACCGTATTACTATTCATGTCATATACTTTTAATTCTTTCATTCCATTACCATCAGTTACTTTTAATCTTACATTATTATTAATAATTGCATCTCCTAATTCAATTCTAGGTGAAGCATTAATAACATATCTGGTTTCATTTGGATTCACAATATAATGATTGGTCGTTGTTCCATATTGGTTTTTTGCTGTTATGCTATAGTAATGTTTTTTCTTTTTTAATTCATTGTTATGTGATAATGTGAATACTGCTGCTTTACTATTAGGTTGATAATCTTTTATTTTCTTGATTTCTTTTCCTTTTTCGTCTATTTCTTTAATTGTTATTTTTGTGATTTTACTACTAGAAGAAACATTCACTTTTATATTAGCAAATTTCTTGGCATCTCCTGTTAATGAGATTTTTGGTGATTTGTTTTTAACTAATTCTAAATGTGTTTCTGGTATTTCACATACACTACACTTGTTATTCTGATATGTATGATTTTTTTCTGCTTCTAATTTCTTTCCACATGTTTTACAATATTTGATGTGGGTTTTATCATTTCGGAAATAAAAACTTTCTTTATGGTTGCACACTTCTCCACATTTTATACATTTTCCTGCTTCTGCATTATATACATGTGTACAAGATTCCTTTTTTTCTGGCGTAGTTGATGTAGGTGTATTGGTTTTCTCTGTATCTATTTGGTTTTTTGCTACCCAGAATGAAATCATTCTACTAGTTGTTAATCCTTGACTATCCGTTATTTTG
>CANOPF010000035.1 GCA_947568535.1 uncultured Clostridium sp.
GATTATTTAGTTATCAAATTTACTGGTTTACATGCTAGTCCATTTGGTAAAGGCTTTGTAGGCTTTGCATTAGCAGCTATTGTTTTATATGTAACGCAATTCTTTGTTGCAGGATATTCAATTTCGTGGATGGCTGCCATTATTGGTGCTTTAATCTATGGTGTAGTTGATTACTTTATTCCTGGAAATCAAGCAATGTAGTAAAAAAGAAACGATATAAATTATATGTTTTTTATAATTTATATCGTTTCTTTTCTTTTATTTTTTATCTTTTTTGTTTAATTTCATTTTGATTTTTATAAATACTATTTTGTTTAATTACACCTCTTACACAAGAAAGTGGGTATATATTTGTGTTTTTTCCAATAATTGTACCTGGATTTAATATACTACCACATCCTACTTCTACTTCGTCACCAATCATTGCTCCACATTTTTTCATTCCTGTCTCGATTTGTTCTTCTCCTTTTTTTATGATGACTAATTTTTTATCCGATTTTACATTGGATGTAATAGCACCTGCTCCCATATGGGCTTTATACCCTAATATAGAGTCTCCTACATAATTATAATGGGGAACTTGAACCTGATTGAATAAGATAACATTTTTCAATTCTGTTGAATTGCCAACAACACTTCCTTCTCCAATAATTGCTTTTCCTCTAATAAAAGCACAATGTCTTACTTCTACATTCTCTCCAATAATGGCTGGTCCTTGAATATAGGCTGTTGGCATGATATTAGCCGTTTTAGCAATCCAAATGTCTTTTCCTATTTTATCATATTTGTCTGTGTCTAATTTGCTTCCTAAGGCTAGAATAAAGTCGTTTATCTGTGTTAACGCTTCCCATGGATATGTCACTTTTTCTAGTAATTCTTTGGCTATGGTTTGTTCTAAATTATATAATTGAATTACTTTACATTCTTCCATTTTTGTCTTCCTTTCTTATTGTTTTTTCCAATATTTTTCATATAATTCTTTGGCTGTTTTTGGACTATCTACACCATCTCTATTTTTTACTGGTGCAAAGTCGTCTTCTCTTTTTCCTCTTAAGATAGCTATATCATCGAAGAATTCGAAAGCATCAAAAATAAATGATTCAAATTTATAAGAATTGGGCTGCTCTGGTATAATTTCTCTACCATTTTCGTCTAGATATGTATTTTTTTTGAAAGCACTATGGTACATTAAGTGTTCTTTACTCACTTTCTCTATGGCTTCTATTGTATATAGGTTACTCATAATATGAGATTCTCCATATTTTAATTCTCCTTCTGAATCTACTTCTTCTGCCATTTTTTCTGGAAGTTCTGCATATTCAATTACCTTTGGATGACCATTCATTTTACAGAATACACCTACTTTTTCATGTGGATGTGCTTTAACCACTGATTTTGAAGCAATTTGTACTCCTTTTTTTATGGCCATCCCTAATAATGTCACATCAGCCATTTTTAATAAAACATTATCTACTCCTCCAATAAATACCCATTTTATTCCTTTTTCTTTCATGTCTGCTAGGCATCCACTAGTTCTTAACGAACTATAGGTTCCTCCATTCCCATCAGAAGCCTCTTTTATTCTCTTTTCTTTATTAATTAACAACTTTCCATCTGTATCAATTAATGGTAATTCACTTTGTGAAAAGATTACCACATTTCCTTTATCATAACCAAAATAGTTATTTTTTTCTAAAAAATCTACTGTTTCTTGATGATTTTCTTTGCTTGTCATGATATACCAAGGAATGATGACTTCATATTTTTTGTTAGCTTCTTTTAAGTTTTCGACTAATATTTCAAATAAATACTTTCCTTTTCCATAAACATCTAACTTAAATGTTCCCTTTGGTCCATTATGACCTAATCGGCTTCCTTGTCCTCCTGCCATAGTAACCACTGCATATTCATGCTTTCTGATAATCTCCTCGCCTAATGCATCCAATTCTTCTTTCTGTTCTTTGGATAATTTCGCTTTATCTAAATAAGCGATATTTTCTAGTTTATTTTCTTTAATTTCTATCTCTTTTTTGGTATCGTCGTAAAGCTCCATAATTTGATGAAAGTCTATTTGGGTAATTTGTTCCATTAATTCTTCCTTTTCTTTTCCTTCTAATTGTTCCATTAATTTAATAATATGTTCTTGATGATAGTTTTTTAGTGTTTCTTGAATATCCTGTGCTTTATCCATTTACTTTCATTCCTTTCGGTCTTTCTCTACTTTTGATTTATTATATGCGATTTTATCATATTTGCTTCTAATTATCAAGTTTTTAGGTCAAACTTGTCATATTCCTAAAAAATGCTCCATATATATTAACTAAAGTAATTAGTACAAACATGTGACTTAAGAATTAAAGGAGGTATATAGATGGAAAATACAAGATTGTATGAAGACATCGCAAAAAGGACAGATGGTGACATCTATGTGGGAGTGGTTGGTCCTGTCAGAACTGGTAAATCTACTTTTATTAAAAAATTTATGGATTTATTAGTTATCCCAAATATTGATAATGAATATAAAAAAGAAAGAGCAAGAGATGAACTTCCTCAGAGTGCAGGTGGAAAAACTATCATGACAACTGAGCCAAAGTTCATACCCAATGAAGCAGTCGAAATTACACTTGATCATCATTTAACATTCAAAACTAGATTAGTTGATTGTGTTGGTTATTTAGTTGATAACGCCATAGGCTATTTAGAAGATGATATGCCTAGAATGGTAAAAACGCCATGGTCAGAAGAGGAAATTCCTTTTGAAACAGCTGCTGAAATAGGAACAAAAAAAGTTATTGATGAACATTCTACTATTGGAATTTTAGTCACTACCGATGGTTCCATCACTGATATTCCCAGAGAAGATTATATTCAAGCTGAAGAACGAGTGGTTAATGAACTAAAAGCCTTAAATAAACCATTTATTATTCTTCTCAATTCAGAAGACCCTAATTCTAGTTACACGAAAGAATTAGCTAATAAATTAAGTAATAAATATCATTCAACCGTTATGCCTATTAATTGCGAATACTTGACTATTGATGATATTAATACAATGTTCTCTAAAGTCTTATATGAATTTCCAGTAGAACAAATTTGCCTTAAATTTCCACGTTGGATTGATGGCTTAGAAAAAGAGCATCCATTAAAAACAGAATTATATGAAGAAATAAAAAATGCTTTTATAGATGTTAATGTATTAAAAGATGTTTCAGGTTGTGTAGAGCAAATTAAACAGACAGAAATTATTGCTAGAACTTCAATTACTGACATTCAATTAGGTTCAGGTAATGTCAATGTAGAAATCACACTAAAAGAAGAATTGTTTTATCAAATTCTTTCTGAAATAACCAATCTTGATGTTACCAATGAAGGAGATCTATTTAGTATTATTTCCGATCTATCAAAAACAAAAAAGAAATTTGACCGTATCGCCTACGCTTTAGAAGAAGTAGATGCTAAAGGATATGGTATTGTAACACCTAGTATCGAAGATCTCGAATTAGAAGAACCAGAAATGATTAAACAAGGATCTCGCTTTGGCGTAAAATTAAAGGCAAAAGCACCTTCTATTCATTTAATCAAAACCTGTGTAGAAACAGAAGTTTCTCCAATTGTGGGTTCTGAAAAACAATCTGAAGAATTAGTTAATTATCTCCTTTCTGAATTTGATAGTAACCCAAAAGAAATTTGGAAATCAAATATTTTTGGCAAAAGCCTACATGAACTGGTTAATGAAGGACTACAAACAAAGTTATCAAAAATGCCTGAAGATGCACAAGCTAAACTGCAAGAAACATTAGAACGTATCGTCAATGAGGGTAGTGGTGGACTAATTTGTATCATTTTATAAAAGAAGAGGAACCCCTCTTCTTTTATTTATTAATCTTGATAATTCGATGTGCTTAATGGAGGATAACTAAACATCTTTCCTCCTTCTGTAAATTGTCCACTTGGTGTATGATCTTTCATCATATCGTTTGATCCTTTAAGAAAATATCGGTTTTTAGCTGATGAACTAACCCATCCTGTCAAAGAAATGGGATCATCCCATGTACAATCTATGGCATACCATTTATTTTTCAATTGTACATAATTCCAAGCATGATTTTCTGTTTTTCCTTCTGAATTGGTTCCCTTGCCAATGACTAATGTACAAGGTATTTCTAAACAATCCATTAGATATTTAAAACTTCTTGCATATCCCTCACATACTGCTCGTTTTTGAATCATTGCTCCATATATATTATAAATATTTTCTTCTGAAATTGTTGTATCATATTCTACATTGTCAATCAAATAATCATGTACCATTTTGATTTGCTCATATGTACTAGATTTTCTATTTTGTAGAATTTTATCTCTGGTTTGTTCAATGGCATGAATTGCCTTGTCTACCTGTTCTTTGCTAGAAAACTCATCAATTAAATAATTGGGTTCATTTCCACTATTAATATACACATAGTAACTAACTTTACTCCCTTGTGTAGTTGTTTCAATATTTAAATACATTTTATTGGGGCTTAAATAAAAAACATCTGGATTATCATAGGTATAGGCTTCAATAGCAGATTGATAATATTCCCCTAATTGTTCTTGCCCATTATTTTGATTTAATAACGAAGTAAATGAATTCCCTAATTCTATTTTATATGTTCCTGTTTTCATTCTTTCTTTATTACCTTCAAATGCTTGATAAATCGTTTTGGCATGTTCGTCTAACTGATGATAAAAATATTTATTGATGATAACGTTATTATCCTCTACTTCACTTGTTTGTTTTTGTTCCACTGGTTTTATCTCATCTAATTGATTTCTTACCATTTGAGGTGTTTTTATTTCTTCTTCTATTGTATTATGATTTTCAGAAATAATGGTTTTTACTTCTTCTGGTTGTACAAAAACATCTATGTTAATAAATTCTTCCCATAAAATCGTTCCAAATAATACAAAGACACTTACAATTAAGAAAATGACTACTGTCATAATAAAAGTTGCAAATTTACTTCTCATCTTGATTCTCCTTTGTTTTTTGTTCTTATTCATTATATCATTTTTTTCTCTGAAAAACTAGTATATTTTATGCTTTTTTAGTAATACTAATAAAAACCAATTTAGGAGAAAATTATGAGTCTAAAAAATTTATTTAATTCCTTCTTTGCCTACACACCACCAGTTGAATATAATTTTAGTTTGCCAGAAGATACCCAAACCACAGAATCTAATGATAATGTTGCTGTTAGCAATCCAGAAAAAAAAGTTCATGTATTTCCTAGTTTAACGATAAATATGGAATATATGAAAACGAAATATAATCTTTTGATTAATAGTGATGTAATCTTAAGAGAATTTACTATTAATGCTAGAGGTAAACAATATAATGCTTTTTTGGTGTATATTGATGGCATGGTCGATTCTGAACTTATGGACAAATTTGTATTAGAACCATTAATGTTACGTAACAAAAACAATTTATATGATGGAACACAAAATAAAGTCATTTCAGAGGCAGTTGCTAACAATATTACGGTTCGTAAAGTTAAAAAATTTGATCTAGCCAATTATCTAATGGGGTGTTTAATGCCACAAAATGCGGTAAAAGAAGTGACGGATTTCGATGAAGTAGCTTATGGTATTAATTCACGGAAATTGTGCCTTATTTATCGATACATTAAATCTCGCTTTTGACATTGAAGTAAAAGGATTTAAACAAAGAAGTGTAGATAGCCCAAATAATGAAATTGTTATCAAAGGTCCTCATGAAGCTTTTGTTGAAAATATTAGAACCAATACCTCTTTAATCCGAAGAATTGTTAATAATGAAAATTTAATCATTGAAAATTTAGAAATTGGTAATATAACCAAAACTAAATGTGCTGTTTGTTATATGAAAAATATTACCAATTCAGATTTAGTCAATGAAGTTAAATATCGCTTAAACAATTTAGAACTAGATTCCTTGTTGTCTTCTGGTGAGCTAGAACAATTGATTATTGATTCAAATACTTTAGGCATTCCTCAAACACTTTCAACCGAAAGACCTGACAAAGCAACCAAATATCTTCTTAAAGGTAGAGTTGTTGTTATTGTCAATGGTACGCCTTATGGCATTATTATGCCTGCTATTTTAATTGACTTTTTAACTTCTCCTGAAGATACCAATTTAAAAGTAAATTTTGCTAATTTTTTACGAGGTCTTCGTATTTTAGCTGCTTTTATTACTTTATTATTACCAGGTCTATATGTGGCTGTTACGAGCTTTCATCAAGAGATTTTGCCGACTGGTCTGCTTTACTCCATTTTGGCCTCAAGAGAAATTGTACCATTTCCTATTATTATAGAAATATTATTAATGGAAATTTCTTTTGAGTTAATTCGTGAGGCTGGTCTCCGTGTTCCTTCTGCTATTGGCCCTACCATTGGCATTGTGGGAGCTCTCGTCCTAGGTCAAGCAGCTGTTAGTGCAGGAATTGTTAGCCCTATCTTAATTATTATTGTTGCTATTACTGGTATTGCCTCTTTTGCTATTCCTGATTTCTCTTTCGGCTTTCATTTGAGGTATTTCCGTTTTGCTTTTGTTTTACTTGGCTTTATGGCTGGTTTTTTAGGTATTGCTTTAGGCTTATTTGTTTATATGAGTTTGGTTTGTAGTTTAAGATCTTTTGGTGTGTCTTATACCACTCCTTTTGCCCCTAGTACAAATGCAAAAGGTAATGGTTATTTGCTTTCTCCTATCTGGAAAAGAGAATTTAGACCTTCTTATATTGCTTCTAAGCGAGAAAAAGAACAAGAAAAAATTTCGATGAAGTGGAAATACCATCATTCACCAAAATAGGAACAAAGAAAGGAGTTTATCTATGACAAAATCAAAACTAGGTACCTTGGAAGCGATTATGCTTATTCTTAGTATTGTGGTAACACATACGATTCTATCTCTTCCACGAGAAATATTAGTTGCTACGAAATCAGCTACCATTATTAATTTAATCTTTGTTAGCATTATCGCTATCTTATTTTCGTATTTGGTGGTTAAATTAATAAAAAACTTCGCTGGTTCTGATATTATTGATGTTTCTGAATATTTAGGAGGAAAGCTTTTTAAACATATTGTTGGTATTCTCTTTATCTTATATTTTCTCATTAGTTCTAGTATTATGCTTAGAAACTTTTGTGAGAGTTTAAAAATTATCTACTATCCTATGACCAATATTATCTTTATTATTGCACTTTTTATCCTTTCCCTTTGTTCTGCTAATCGCCTGGATTTTAATGCTTCCTTAAAAACGAATTTGCTCATTATCCCTTTTGTTCTTGCTAGTATAGTGTTCTTGTTTTTCGCTAATATGAATAAATTCGTTCCTGAAAGAATTTTTCCTATCTTTGGTGATGGTTTGTTAAATACCTTTGTACTAGGACTAGGTAATTTATCTGCTTTTGGTGGTATTGCTTACTTATATTTCTTACCACCTTATTTAAAAGAACCAGAAAAAATGAAAAAAATTGCTATTCTATCTACAGGACTATCTGCTGTATACTTAATTCTTTGTGTTTCAACCCTTTTATTTATGTTTTCCTTTTTTATTAACACCAATGAAATTACTCCTTTGTATAATGCTACAAGGTATATAGAACTAGGTAGCTTTTTTCAGAGGCTCGAGTCTGTTTTCTTATTAATATGGATTTTAGCTTTTGCTTGTTACTTAAGTATTGTTAGTAAATTCACGATGGGAATCTTTAAAAAACTGACTAATATTGAAACAAAAAAGCCATTAATTGATCTCTTTGGTCTTCTTATTTTTGCTATTGCTTTAACGCCAAAGAATTACGCTGTTTCTGAAATATTTGAAACTAAAATTTATCCTTATTTAGTTTTAGGTATTGTGTTTTTCTTAGGATTCAGTATTTTAATTTTAGCTAATTGGCTAAAGAAAAAACAAAAACATAATCTTAATTGAAAGGAGGTCTTATTTTGTCTAAATTTTTGCAAAATCTATTCATTATTACTTTAATTATTGTTTTCATTATTGCTTTTTCTAGTTCCTATTTGTCACTTAGCATTGACAATTTAGCCTATGTCCTTGCTATTGGTATTGATAAAGCTGATAATGATAAGTTACAAGTAACTTTTCAATTTTCTACCACTACCCCAGCTTCTGAATCTGGTTCAACAGAAAAGACTCCTACCGTTATGAATTCAGTTACTACTTCTTCTCTTAGCACAGCTATTAATTTAATTGATAGTTATATGGGTAAAGAAATTAATATGTCACACTGTAATATCATTATATTTTCAGAGGAACTTGCTGTAGAAGGTATTTCAGACGAAATCTATACCTTAATTAATGATACTCAAGTTCGACCTTCTGCTAATATTGTTGTGAGTAAATGTACTGCTAAATATTATTTAGAAAAAACAGCACCTGAATTAGAAAATCTCATTTCGAAATATTATGAAATTCTTACGAATTCTAGTCAATATACTGGATTTATGCCTAATTCTACCATTGGTGATTTCTTTAACTCTATTATTTGTAAAACCTGTCAACCTTGTGCTATTTTGGGAGGTCTTACCACAGAAAATACCAATCCACAAGCCGTAAATAATTCTCAAGGAAATGAAAATATAAAATCAAATCAAGCACCAATTGATGGACAAAATGGAACAGAAAACATTGGTATTGCTGCTTTTAAAGAAGATAAACTAGTAGGAGAATTATCTGCTATTGATACCATTTCCTATTTATGTGTTAAAAATCACATTAGCCGTTTTCTTATTTCTGTTCCTGATCCTATCAATTCTGGCAAATATCTAGACATTTATTTGAATCCTATTATTCCTACCAAAGTAAAGCTTGATACATCAACCTCTTCTCCCTATATTAAACTAACTGCTGGATTTATGGGAAGAATCTATTCTATGTCTAATAATGCTAAATATTTAGAACCTGATGTTTTAGAAGCTATTTCCGAATCTTGTAATAAATATCTAGAATCTGCTTTTTCTGAATATTTATATAAAACAGCAAAAGAATTTGAAACAGATATTAATGGTTTTGGAAAATATGCTTTAAAAAACTTTTTTACTACAGAAGAATATACAAATTACAATTGGCCTGAAAATTATAAAAATTCCTTTTTTGATGTAAAAGTAAACACTTCGGTAAAATCAGGTATGTTAATTACAGAAACGTAAAAGGGGGTATGGTTTTGTCTAGTAATATTTATCATATATTGTTTTTACTCATTAGTCTATACATTTTATTAAAAACAATTGGTTATGCTTTATATGAAATAAATACCCTAAATAATAAGACTGGTGGTATTGTTATTATTACCTTCTCTATTTTAGTGGTTATCTATTCCAATATCGTTGTTTGGCTATATTAACATTTATTTCTCCTTTGCTACACTAAGCTATCGTAAAATCAATTTGTCTTAATAACTTATTGGCATTTTTTACACGTATCTTTACCTTATCTCCTATTTGGTAAGTCTTATTGGTTCTCTCTCCAATTAGCCTTTTTCGACTCTCATCATAAATAAAATACTCTTCTCCTAAATCATCAAATCTTACCAAACCTTCTACTGTATTTTCCAATTCTACAAAAATGCCAAAAGAAGTTACTGATGATATCAGACCTTCATATTCTTCTCCGATTCTTTTCTCCATATATTCTGCCTTTTTTAAACTTTCCGCTTCTCTTTCTACTTTTGTGGCTATTTTTTCTCTCTCAGAAGATTGATTTGCTCTTTCTACCGCTTGTGTTTTATGTTCTTCTAACCATTTTTCTGATACATCATAATTTTCTTCTAAATATTTTGAAATGATTCTATGAATGAATAAATCTGGATATCTTCTAATTGGGGAAGTAAAGTGACAGTAATATTTACTTGCAATTCCAAAGTGTCTTTATTTTCTGCTTCATATCTAGCTATTTTTAATGTTCTTAATAGTAGATTTGAAATTATCTTTTCTTCCTCTTTTCCTTTTATTTCTTCTAATACCTTAGCAAATTCTTTTGGGTATAGGTTATCCTTACTCGCTTTTATGGTTAGTCCAAAATTAAACAAAAACTTATTGAGTTCTTGTACTTTTTCTCTATCTGGTTCCTCATGTACACGATAAATAAAAGGGGCTTCTAACCAAAAAAACTTTTCTGCGATGGTTTCATTAGCAATTAGCATAAATTGTTCAATTATTTCATGAGCAAAGGTTGTTTCATATCTTGCAATTTTAGTTACTTTTCCTTCTTGATCTAAATCAATTTTGCTTTCTGGAATATCTAAATTTAGATACCCTTGCTCTTTTCTTTTGTTTTTTAAGATGTTGGCTAATTCTTCCATAAGTTTAAAGGACTTTTGATACTTAGTATACTTTTTTATCGTCTCTTTATTCGATCCATCAATCATTGCTTGCACATCAGTATAGTTCATTCTTTCAGTCACCTTAATGATTCCTTTGACTATTTCTGACGATACAACTGCTCCATGAGTATTTATTTCCATGATACAAGATAATGTAAATCTATCTTCTCCTGCATTTAAACTACAAATTCCATTGGATAATTCACGTGGTAACATAGGAATTACTCTTCCTAACATATATATACTTGTTCCTCTTACTAAGGCTTCTTGATCCAATAAACTGTTTTCTCTTACATAATAACTCACATCAGCAATATGAACTTCTAATTGATAATTTCCGTTTGGCAACTTTTCTACACGAACAGCATCATCTAAATCCTTAGCATCTTTTCCATCTATGGTAAATATTTCTTTTTCTCTAAAATCTACTCTATGGGGTATATCTTTTTTGTCCACTTTATGGTTAACATGTTTTGCTTCTTGTACAACAGGTTCGGGAAAAGTAGAAGGTAATCCATATTCTTTAATTAAAGATAACATGTCCACACCTGCTTCATTAACATTTCCTAATACTTCTATAATTTTACCTTCAGCATTTTTTCCTTTTTGAGGATATTTTGTTATTTTTACTAATACTTTATGATTATTTCTTGCTTTTCCTCTATCTCTTTTAGGAATAAAAATATCTGTTCCTAAATTTTTATCATCTGGTATAACGAAGCCAAAGTTTTTATTGTGTTGGAAAATTCCTACGACTGTATCTTTCTCGTGTTTCAAGATTTTTACTATTTTTGCTTCTGCACTTTTATCTTTGTTTTTCTCTTTTATAATTTCTATTAAAACCCTATCCCCATTTAATGCTTGTAGAGCATCTTCTTTGGCAATATATATTTCTTCCTCTTCATTTTCTCTTTTTACAAAACCAAATCCTTTTTGATTTTTTCGATAAATTCCATCATAATAAGTTTTTTCTACTAATTTATATTTATTTTTTTTATTTTTTTGTATCTTGAAATTTTCTTCTAATACTTCAAGTAAAGCTAAAAAATCTTTATATTCCTGTTTTGGTACGCCCATGATTGTTGCTATTTCTTTTGCTTTCATTGGTATATAATCTTTGTCTTTCATGAAAGCTAAAATTTTTAATTCTTGTTCTTTCATTCTGCTCATTCCTTTCCTTTTATCCTAAATGTAATTATACTTGTTCTAACCTTTTTTATTAACATTCAAAAAAAGCGTGTTTTTTATCAAAACCGCCTTTTTTCGTCTTTTATGCCATATATAAGATTCCTAATGCTATCGTTAATATGGCAAATATTACTGATAATATTATTGTCCATCTTTTTTGTTTTCCTTCTTTTGTTCTTCCTTTATTTTTTTCATAAAAGTTATTGGTTGATGAACCTGTTATGGTTGATGATAATCCTGCATCATCTTTTGCTTGTATTAATGTTAAGATAATTAATACAATGGCTACCATAAAGTAAATGACAATTAATATTCCTTTTGCTATTTCCATTTATTTTCCTCCCTACGGTTTCTCTCTTTTAATCTTTCGATATTGTAACATAGATTTTTCTAAAATGCAAATATTTTTTAAAATTTCCTCTTTTTAGGCGTAACTTTTACTGTTCTCGTAAAATACACCATGTTCCTATTGGTTCTGGCCAATCTTGAAAGGTCATTTCTTCTTGTGTAATAGGATGCTTTAAGGTAAGTTCATATGCCCACAAAGCAATTTGTTTACCTTGTCCTCTTCTCCCATATTTTTGATCGCCAAAAATACTATGTCCAAAGTGAGATAATTGTACTCTTATTTGGTGATGTCTTCCTGTATATAAATCGATCTCTACTAAACTCAAGTCTTTTATTGGATTATATTTAATAACTTGATACGATAACTTTGCCAATTTAGCCTTTTTCTTATCTTGGCTTACAACTTTACTAATATTTCGCCTTTCGTCCTTATATAAGTAATCTTCCAATAGGCCATGATCAGGAATGATTTTTCCCTCTACTACAGCTAAATACTTTTTCTTGAAAATTTTTTCTCTTACTTGATTACTTAATCTAGCACCTGCTTTTGATGTTTTGGCAAAAACCATCACTCCACCAACTGGTCGATCTAATCGATGAATTAGTCCAACATATACATTGCCAGGCTTATGATATTTTTCTTTAATATACTGTTTTACCATTCTTAGCATATCTAAATCTTCGGTTTTATCTTCTTGTGATGGAATATTGGGTTTCTTTTCTACCACAATGATATGGTTATCTTCAAATAATATTTTTAACTCTTGCATTTAGTTCTCCTTGCTTTCCCATTTTCCATAAATTCCACATGGCAATACCAATTTTGAATTTTCCATAGGAAGTCCAATCTCTCCACAGGATACTATTCCTTTAGCTTTTTTCTGTACTGTTACGGTTAATATATTTTGTAATACTTGGCTAGATATTCCTGTTGTATACGAATTAATTAAAAAGAATAAGGGTTTATTAGCTAATAGTTGCGAACATAATTGTACTAAATCGAAAATATTGTCTTCAAACTGCCATACTTCTCCCTTTGCTCCTCTTCCATAAGATGGTGGATCCATAATAATTGCCTCATATTGATTTCCTCTTCTTATTTCTCGATTGACAAATTTGACGACATCATCCATAATAAACCTGACTGGTCTATCTTGTAAACCAGATGAAGTTACATTTTCTTTTGCCCAAGCTATCATTCCTTTTGAACTATCTACATGACACACAGAGGCTCCAGCAGATAAACACGCTACTGTTGCTCCTCCTGTATAAGCAAATAAATTTAATACATTTATCTTTCTTTTACTTGATTTAATTTTATTCATCATCCAATCCCAATTAACTGCTTGTTCTGGGAAAAGTCCTGTGTGTTTAAATCCCATTGGTTTAATATTAAATGTTAATTTCTTATAGTGAACCTGCCAATGATCTGGTAGTTTTTTGTTATATTCCCAAGCACCTCCTCCTGTTTTACTTCTATGATAGGTTGCATTTATTCCTTTCCATTGATGAGGAAAACTTTTATCTTTCCATATAATTTGGGGGTCAGGTCTGGCTAGAATCACTTCTCCCCATTTTTCCAACTTTTGTCCATCTGCCATATCTAATATTTGATAATCTTTCCATTCATTTGCTAATTTCATATTTTTTTTGGTAGTAAAAACTACTATTCCTCCCTTTTATTAGAATAGTAGTATTTTATCATATTTTAT
>CANOPF010000036.1 GCA_947568535.1 uncultured Clostridium sp.
AGATACAGATGTAATAGATTTTAAGACAGAAGAAACAAGTATAAATTTATTTGCCCATTCATCTGAAGATATAATTTCAATGACAGAGTCAATCATATCTATATTTAAAAATATTATTGCAGACAGATATAATTCAAAATTAGAAAGAGTTCTTAGATATAGTATTCACTTATTACTAGAAAAAGAAGAATTCAATTTGGATAATTTAAGAAAATTATTAACGGAAATAGAGTACAGAAATAAAATAATAAAAGAAGTAGAAGATATTATTCAACCCAATATAGTAGAATTTTTTAGAGTGGATTTTAATGAATTAAAAACAAAGTCTTATCAAGAAGCCATATCTCCAATAATTTCTTTTGTAGATGAGATGCAATTATTACCTGCAATGAGTAAAAAAGACAAGTTAAAAAACATTAAACAAGAAATTGAAGAAAACTTTATAACGATATTATCTTTAGACCAGATGACTTTAGGATTAAATATTACAAAGACAATAGCAGGTTTTACAATGCAACAAATATTGCAATTAGTTCAATCACATAGTTTTAATGAACACATTATTTTAGTGATAGATGAAGTCGCTGTGATTGAGAATCCAATAATAAGTAGATTTTTATCAGAAGCAAGAAAATATAATCTTTCATTAATTTTGGCAGGACAATATTTTGAGCAAATTAGTGATAATTTACAAAAAGCAATTTTTACCAATATTGTAAATTATTTTATTTTTAGAGTTTCAAGAATGGATGCAATGATTTTAGAAAAGAATATGCAAATGGAAGTTGCAGTAAGAAATTCAATTATTATAAGACTTAAGATGCTTTCAGAATTAAATGATAGAGAATGTATTGTAAGAGTAGGAAAAGATGGTAGAATACTTACGAGTTTTAAAGGAAAAACACTTGATTTTGTGGCAATTCCGAGAAAGAAAAACTTCTCTTCAAAGAAAATCGTAACAAAAAATAAAATACAGGAAAAGAAAAAATCTTTTAGTATCGAAACAGTAAATACATTAAAAGATATAATGACCAAAAATTCTAGTTCACGAAAGAGGGTGAATCTTGAAAATGAATAATAAACAATGCAAACAAGTGCTAGATGAAATATTTGTGGGAATTTTTGAACAAAAATGTCTAATGAATATAGAACAAGTATTATCAGAATTTGCTTTTGACATCAAATTACCAAATAAAGTAATAGATGCAGTTGATGGAAAAGAAACGTGGGCATCTTCTATCAATTCTAATAAATATATAAGTCAAATTAATATGCAAAAATATGATGAGTATAAAGGATGGATGAGACCTAAGAAAGAAATAAATTCTCTTGATGAGATTTTAAAATTATGGAATAAGGTAAATTATACAACAACTGAAAGAAATTATGATAGTATCAATGTATCGAAAAGTGATACGATTTATAGTTGTGAAAATGTATATAGAAGTCAAGATTGTAGAAAATGTAAAAATACTATTTTTACCGATGGTTGTAAAGATTCAGAATATATTTTGGCTTGCCAAAGAAGTTCAAACTGCAGCTATTGTATTAGAGTAGATGATTCGAGTAATTGCTCTAATAGCTATAGTGTAATTTGTTCTTCTAAAATTAGTAATTCATTTTTCATACAAGATGCTAATTCTTTGTATGAATGTATGTTTTGCTCTCATATTGCAAATCGTAGATATTGTATAGCAAATATGCAATTGGATAGGAGCGAATACATGACTATAAAGGCTGAACTAGTAAAGTGGATTCTTTCTCAATTTGTTACTGACAATTAAAATAAGAATCTTCTCACAATTTTTGGATTTAGGTCAAGTATTTAGACTTTTTTTACACTTTTTTATTTTGTGATAAATGTAGCTTATGTCTTTACTTTTACATATTATTTATCCAATAATATATTAACTTTTTTCTAAGTGTAAAATTTTGTGTCTATATTTATATTCTAATACCATTTCAAGTAATTACAATGATAATTGTAAGGGGGGAATCAACCATAAATAACTATTGTCTACTTTAGCATATTGATAATTGAATCATAAGTATATATGCCATTTGTTACTTATAGTGATAAAATCAAGTAATATTTTTAACTTCTTAATCATAGTATTGAAGTGAAAGAAGGTAAGAATTTTGAAAAAGAATTTGAATATTACGTTTATCAATCCTAATACAGAACAACAAATAGTACAAGCTATGGCTGGAGTTCTTGCTTATAATTTAGCTGAAAATGGTGAAAAGATAAAATTCGACTACAATAATTCAAATACTTATCAAAATTATTACGAGGAAATAGAAGATGAATGAGAATTGTAAGATTTAGAAAAACATTATATAGTAAATGAACAAAGAAGAAGAAAGTAAAATCCAATTTGTAATTGGATTTGCTATAAAAAGAAATACAAAGAAATGAAAACGAAAAATATTTACCTTTAAGCGTAAAAGAGCTTTTAAAAATTAAAAGTATTTAAATTATACAAAAAATCTATTCCAAAAAGGAGTAGATTTTTTGTATATGTATATATTGATTTTCTAAAAATAACATGCTAAAATGTAACAGAACGAAACTAAAGTTACAGAAATTGTAAAAAGAAAGTAGTGATGTTATGAAAATTGCAGCATATGCAAGAGTATCAACAGAAAAGGAATCACAAGTAGAGTCATTTGAAAAGCAGATAGAATTCTTTAATGAATTTACAAAAAAGAATGGCTATAAATTGTACAAGCTATATGCAGATGAAGGAATATCGGGAAAGCAAATAAAACACAGAAAGCAGTTCCAGCAAATGATGCAAGATGCAAAGGCAAAGAAATTTGACAAAGTAGTAGTAAAAGATGTAAGCCGTTTTGCCAGAAATACAGTAGATTTGCTTCAAAGTATAAGAGAATTGAAATCGTATGGAATAGAAGTAGACTTTTTAAATAATGGAGAAATCATGGAAGGAGGATCTGAATTCATATTAACCATTTTAGGGGCAATGGCACAACAAGAAAGTGCAAATATGTCTAAAAGAGTAAAATTTGGTAAAGACATTACAGCAAAAAAAGGAAGAGTACCTAATATTGTTTTTGGCTATGACAAAATTCCAGATGAAAGATATACATTAAAAGTAAATGAAGAAGAGGCTAAAATAGTGAAAGAGATATTTGAACGTTATGGATATCAAGGGATGGGCACAACCAAAATCGCAGGAGATTTAAATGAAAGAGGAATTAAGACCAAGAAAACAAAATCAAAATGGGTACAAACTTCTATTGTAAGAATGCTTAAAAACCCAATATACACAGGAAGAGTAACCAATAAAAAGAGTGAAGTAACAGACTTTATTACAGGAACAAGAAAAGACTTACCAGAAGAAGAGTGGATCATCGTAGAAAAGCCAGAAATGAGAATTATATCAGATGAGTTGTTCAATCGAGTGCAAGAAATTTTACTCCAACGATCAAACGAATTTAAAGTAAACAATAAAAGAGAGAAAACAACATATGTATTTAGTACACTGATTTATTGTAAACATTGTGGTTATTCATTTAGGAGAATAAAAAGAAAATATAGTGAAAAAGGAAAAGAATATCTAAGATGGGTATGTAGTGGAAGAAATTCAATGGGTGTAAATCATTGCCCTAACACAACAGTTATCGATGAAGAAGAACTGTTAAATGCGATAAAGGAATATTTAAAAAGTATTATCTCTAACCAAAAGAACTTTATGAAAATGGTAGAAAAGGCATTTGAAAAGATGACAAAACGAAGAGAAAGTAGTGAGAAAAGTGAGGAGAGTTTACAACAAGAAATAAAGAAAATAATGGTAAAAAAACAAAAATATATGGAGATGTTCCAAAACGAAGTTATCAATATACAAGAGTTAAAACAATATACTAATCCGTTAAATGAACATATTGCAAGATTAGAACGAGAACGAAAAATAATTACATCAGAAATAAAAGAACAAAAGATTCTAGTAAAAGAAGTATCTAAAACGATTAATACTGTAGATGATATGTTGAATCATGAAACTATTACTAATGCAATGTTAAAAACAATCATAGATGTAATTGAAGTAGATAGTGATTCAAATATAGAGGTAAGACTCAAATTACTAAATGAAATAGGTAGTCAGCCTGTACAGTTATAAATAATGTTAACAATGGCAGATATATCGTTGCGAAAAGTAATATCTGTACATAAAGATGTTTCTGAAAGGTTAAAAAAAATAAATCCTAGTTTAGCAAAAGAAGTTAGAATAATTCTAGATGAAAACAAAGCAGAAAGACACATGAGAGGTGGCATGGCAACAAAATTAAAATATAGTCATTTAAAAGAAAAGTAGGATTAAGGTTCCCCATAATCCTACTTTAATAGTACTTTGTGGTTTAGGCATTATAATTTCTTTGTTGTTTTCTTGCTTTTCTACAAGCAGGACATCTTACAGGTTGATTTTCAAAACCTTTTTCAGCATAAAAAGCTTGTTCACCAGCAGTAAATACAAATTCAGAACCACAATCTTTACAAGAAAGTGTAATATCTTCATAATTATTTTCCATCACAAAATCCTCCTTTATCATAGATTTGAATTGACTTTTTACTAACCTATCTATAGAAAGAAGGGAAATAGTCTAAAATAAATTCATAAACAGTCTTTGAAGACTGCACTTCCTATTATAACATTAAAAAAAAATAAAAACAAGTAAAAATACTAATATTTTCCATATTATTTCAAAAATAATAAAAAATGGACTAAGTTTTAGTATTCCTTGAAAAAAAAAAATAAGTATTGTATAATAAGAGCATAGTTAAGTAACGATAAGAAAGGAATGAGAAAATATGAAAGCATTAATCAGTGTATCAGACAAAACAGGAATTGTAGAATTTGCCAAAAGACTTGAAAAACAAGGAATTGAAATTGTGTCAACAGGAGGAACTTACAAGAAGTTAAAAGAAGAAGGAATTACGGTAATGGAAGTATCTGAATTGACAGCATTTCCAGAATGCTTAGATGGCAGAGTAAAAACACTTCATCCAATTGTACATGCAGGGATACTAGCTAGAAGAGATAAAGAAGAACATAAAAAACAATTAGAAGAACTAAATATAGATACAATAGATTTTGTGGTAGTAAACTTATATCCATTTAAACAGACGATATTGAAAGAAGGCGTAATTTTAGAAGAAGCCATAGAAAATATAGATATTGGTGGCCCAACTATGCTTCGTAGTGCAGCAAAAAACTATCAAGATGTAACAGTAATTACAAACCCAGAAGATTATGATATTGTTTTAAAAGAATTGGAACAAAATGGAAAGGTATCACAAGAAACGAAATTTAGATTAATGCAAGCGGTATTTGAACATACAGCAAATTATGATGCTATGATAGCTAATTATATAAAAGAGCAAAGGAAAGATGAGAGTTTACCAAAAAAATTAACATTGACTTATGAAAAAGTACAAGAAATGCGTTATGGAGAGAATCCACATCAGAAAGCGGGATTATATAAAGAAGTAGGAAAATGTGAAGGTTCTTTAACAACAGCTAAACAATTAAATGGGAAAGAATTATCATTTAATAATATTAATGATACCAATGGAGCATTAGAACTATTAAAAGAATTTGAAGAGCCAACTGTCGTGGCATGTAAACATGGAAACCCATGTGGTGTAGGCAGTGCAAGTAACATTGATGAAGCTTGGCAAAAAGCTTTTCAAGCGGATAAAACCTCTATTTTTGGTGGAATTGTTGTTGTTAATGAAGAAGTAAAGGTGAAAATGGCAGAAGAGATGAAAGAAATATTTTTAGAAGTAATTGTAGCACCATCTTATGAGCCAGAAGCATTAGAAATTTTAAAGAAAAAGAAAAATGTAAGAATATTGGAACTTCCAACTATTCGTGTAAAACAAAGAGAGAATGCATATGATATTAAGAAAATAAATGGAGGAGTTATTGTCCAAACCATCGATGCTAAATTATTAGAGGAATATGAAGTAGTAACGGAAACAAAACCAACGCCAGAACAAATGGAAGATTTATTATTTACTTGGAAGATTGTTAAATATGTCAAATCTAATGGTATTGCTATAGGAAAAGGAAAACAATCTATTGGGATTGGACCAGGTCAAGTCAACCGAATTTGGGCAACTAAACAGGCGATAGAACATGGAGAAGAATTAATAGCAAAAGGAATTACCCATGGAGCAGTTTTAGCATCTGATGCATTTTTCCCATTTTCTGATTGTGTAGAGGAAGCTCATAAAGCAGGAATTAAAGCAATTATCCAACCAGGAGGGTCTATTAAAGATAAGGATTCTATTGATAAATGTAATGAATATGGAATTGCCATGGTATTTACTAAAATGAGACATTTTAGACATTAATGGTAAAAGGAGAAGGCAAGCCACTTTTGGCTTGTTTTTTTATGTATTTAAACAGTCACCAATCGACGAAAAATGACATACAATATAATAGCCAAAATCTAGAGGTGATAAAATGAGTAAAATAAAAAAAGGAGATATTGTTGCAAGGAAATCTTATGGAAAGGACATAATATTTGTTGTCAAAAATATCATCAAAACAGAGCAAGAAGAAATAGTTATTTTAAAAGGAATAATTGATAGAATTGAAGCAGACAGTAAGATGCAAGACTTAGAGATAATAGACAAAAAGAGGATGAAAGAAAAGATGGAAACATTACATTATAAAATGGACAGAAGGATTGTACAGACAAAACAAAATCGAGGTGAAGAGGAATATAAAATTGGGATATTTAGTCATAGTCATGGAAATAAAGAAAAAATAGTAACAGGAAAAATATTACATTTAGATGGAGACAAAAAATATAGTCAGAAATCTTATTATTATTATAAAAAATTAGGATTAAATGCTATTGTGAAAAATATACCTGAATATAGACAGCCAAAAGTAGTGTATCATTTATTACAAATTTATAACCCAGACATATTAGTTATAACTGGGCATGATGGAATGATAAAAAGAGGAACTGACTATCATAATTTATACAATTATAGAAACTCTAAATATTT
This sequence comes from uncultured Clostridium sp., assembly GCA_947568535.1. GTDB lineage: Bacteria > Bacillota > Clostridia > TANB77 > CAG-508 > CAG-269. The sequence goes on from CANOPF010000036.1 coordinate 7,046, forward strand.
TATTCAAACCGTAAAAGAAGCAAGACGTTATGACCAAGAAACGAACAATCAATTGGTTATTTTTGCTGGTGCATGTCAGAGTTATTTTGAAGCAATTATTTCAGCAGGAGCTAATTTTGCTTCTTCGCCAGCTAGAATTTTAATTGATTTTTTAGATCCATTGGTAATTGCAGAAAAAATAGCACTAACAGACAAATACAAATATATTACTATTGATGATATTGCTAAAGAATTACGAGATGGAAAAAAGGGAGTTAGTGGCATTGGAGCAAATGGAAAGATGATACAAGAACAATATTAATTAATAAATAAAAATCAACTAACTTAATATAATTGTAACACAAATGTCATACAAGTGTAAAACACGAAAGAGAAATTGATACAACTATGACCATTGCAGAGTTACACCCAATAGACAAGGAGTTTCATATTTTGACATATTATGCAATACATGCTATAATCAAGCCATCTTAATAAAGAAGGTGATTATATGATTTGTCGTACAGATATTACTAATTTAAAAACAGACATTATAGAAAAAGTGGGTCAAAAGATAATCGTAAAAGGTTCTTTAGGAAGAAGCAGAGCCTTTGAAAAAGAAGCTACAATAGAAAAAGCATATCCTAATATTTTTGTTGTAAAATATGAGGAAAATGATAGAAATGTTACTTATAGCTATACAGATGTATTAACCAGAACAGTAGAAGTAGAAGTTTTTGATGGAGATTCTTATTCTCCACTAATACCGCCAATAGTAGAAGGTAAAAGAAAAAGAATGCTATAAAAAAGGAAAAAGTAGAAGAAAAAATTCTGCTTTTTTTTTTGTCATAAATTGGTTGAGTTACTAATATACATGTATAAAGAAATAAGAAGGAGGTAAACCAGATGGTTTTAGAAACAGTAAACGAGAATTTATGTGTAAATAAATTAATAGCAACAAAAAGAGATATCATTATGATAGAAGGGGACATGATTGTACCAGATTCTAAACCAGATATCTTGAATACAATTTGTACAAGTGGTGTGGTATGTATCTACAAAAAGGAAGTATTCGATCAAAAAGTTAGAATGGATGGAAACATCAATACATATATTATGTATTTAGCAGACGATACACAAGACAAAGTAAGAGGAATTAATACCAGTTTAGACTTTTCCGAGATCATACCAGTTTCCCAAGCAGAAGAGGGAATGGATGCTATTATCCAGACAAAATTAAAATCAATAGAGTGTAAAGTAATTAATGGAAGAAAAGTAGGAATTAAAGCTTCTTTGGAAGTAGAAGTAAACATATATGCTAAAGAAGAAGTAGAAATTGTCAATAACTTGCAAAATGCAGAAGGAATACAAATGCTAAAAGAAGATTTACGTGTAAATTCCTTAGTAGGGATGGGAGAAAATAAGATTTATACTAAAGATAACATTTCTATTGATGCTATAGATAATTTGGCAGAGATTTTGAAAACAGATATGACCATTGGAGATAAAGATATCAAAATTAGTTATAATAAAATATTGGCTAAGGCAGAAGCAAGAATTAAAATTATGTATTTGACAGAAGACAATCGAGTTAATTGTATCGAAGCAAAGATTCCAATTGTTGGTTTTATTGATATTCCTAATGTAACAGAAGAAAATATTTGTGATATGGATTATGAAATAAAAAATATGATCATAAAGCCCAATGCAGCAGAAGAACATTCTATTTATATTGAGTTAGAGGTGGGCGTTACAGCTATGGTTTATGAAGAAAAACAAATTAACCTTATTCAAGACCTATATAGTCCATGTGAAAATCTAGAATTTAATAAAAAGAAAATAACCGCCATAACCAATAAACAAAGTCAAAAAGAGATGAAGCAGATACGAGAAAAAGTGCAAATAGAAGGAATTGAAAATAAAAATATTATTGATGTAGATGTAATGCCAGTTATTGAAAAACAAGATAAGTTAACCAATCGTATTGTATATACAGGAAATCTAGAAATTAATTTTGTATTGTCTAACCAAGAGTTACAAATGGAGGTACGTCATGCAAAAATACCATTTGAATATACAGTAGATGGAATGGAAGATGCAGAAAACATGAATAGCCAATTAGAAATGGAGGTAGCTAATCAAGACTTTATTATTCAAGATGGAGGAATGGTTACTAGTAATGTAGATTTAGTGATGAATCATAATAGGTATAGAAACACAAATATCAATATGATGAATGAGATTCAAACTAATGGAGAAAGAGAAGCAGAAGATTATAGTTTAATACTTTATATTGTAAAAAGAGGAGATACCTTATGGTCAATAGCTAAAAGATATGGAAGCACCATTGAGGATATTGTGCGAACAAATGGTATAGAGGATGCAAATATCATCAATCCAGGACAAAAATTATTTATTCCTCGCTATGTTAAAGCAGGAATTAGTTATGCATAAGATTTATTCCCGACCAAGAATTAGGATACCTAAGATACTGATACAATCAGGAAAGAAAATAAAAAGTGATAAAGCAAGAAAAATAACAACAATAGTACTGATTTTGGCTATCGCATGTATAACTATAAAAATTATATTAGGAGCAGTATTACCTATTTTTGATACCTTATGTGAAAATAGAGCTAAATCGATAGCCACAATTGTTTCTAATGAACAAGCGACAAATGTAATGAAACAACATACTTATGATGAACTCTTTTCCCTGGAGAAAGATCATGAGGGGAATATTACCATGATACGATCAAATGTAATACCAATTAATGAAATTATTTCTGACGTGGCTAACAAGATTCAAGAGGAAATTGACAATCGAGGAAGAGAAAATATAGAAATCGCTTTAGGCAGTTTTACTGGGTTTAAATTATTGGCAGGAAGAGGCCCAGGAGTTAAGATAACCATATCGTCTGTTGGTGATGTGGAAACAGATTTACGAAGCGAGTTTACTGCACAAGGAATTAATCAAACTTTACATAGAGTATATCTTCAAGTAAAATGTGAAGTGAATATTTTGACTCCTTTTGATAATATTTCTCGTGAGATTACAAATCAAGTGTTATTGATGGAAAATGTAATTGTAGGGCATATACCTAATACATATTATAATTTAGAAGGAATAAATGGAAAAAGTGAAGCTTTAGAAATCATAGAGTAGAAAAGGCTTAGAGAAATCTAAGTCTTTTTTCTATTTACTAATGAGAGATAATTATAATATAGTATTAGAATAAGAAAGGGGATTTTTTATGAAAATAAAAGAGAGAATATAAGAAGCCATCAGCATCATTGATTATACTTAGAGAGAATAAGAGAACCACAGAAATTTATTCTTTAGGAGATGCCAAGGCAATTATAGGCTATAAAAATGCACGAGTAGAACAAGTGAGCAATCCAAATCAAAAGGCAATACAGAAAAATGATACCCAAGTATTAAAAAAATGGCAGAGATAGCTAAGCAAAATGGCTGTAATTTAATAAATGTGAAAGACCAAGAAGAAATTTTGTTGTTAGAATACTTAGAACAATAGAGGAAAGAGATTCAGGGTGTAACCCTTATCCAAGATTTAAAAAAAGCGATGATTTAAGTTTATTGGTGGTTGATTATGGAGAAAAAGATATGGTAATGATACAGAAAAATAAATAGTTAGAAAGGTTAAAAATTGTGTAAGAAACTTTGGTGTTTTTACATAATTTTTTCGTTTTGTTTTTTTAATAAAGAGCTCTAACAATATTGTTATAGAAGTAAAGATGGAGAATATTTTTGGAAATAACTATAACTAAAATAAAAAAAAAGCAGTAATCGAAATAGATTACCGCTTTGTATATAAGTTTTTGACCTCTTGCCCACCCAGGGCACTTTTTTATCTTTTTGTTAATTACAAAGGTCTATTTTTAAGCGTTTTGAGTAGTTTTTGTATATTGTATGTATATTAATAAGCAACGTTTAGTAGTTCTTAATAGCGTTAGAATATAGATATTTAAAGGATTAAGAGAATAAAAAATCCATACATATCTTAGTATAGATAAAAATTTAAAAAAATTAGCCACATTATTTATACAGATATTAAAATATATTAGTATAAAATAATTCTCAATCACATAAACAAATGTTCAAAAAGTCTTGACGATAAGCAATATAAAATGTATAATCTATGGAGAAAATAAGGAAAAGTAGAATGTGGTTACCATCTTAATTTCACAAAAGAAAGCGAGGTGGTGTAGAATGTTAGAAGAAATACTTTTATGGTTTTATTCTCTTATGACGAAAAATTAAAATATAGTAATAGCAAAGGTTTCCTCCTAGCAACAATTTAGTAAAAATAAAATTTTCACATATTTGAAAGATGAATTGTAAAAAAT
>CANOPF010000037.1 GCA_947568535.1 uncultured Clostridium sp.
TGCTTGTACTGCACCTTGCTCTCTACAAGTCTTTCCTTTTTCTTTTGGATAATCGCAGTAAATTTCATCAAGTCTTGAGGAAGGAATAAAATACATTCCACAGTTTTGACATTTCTTAATTGGATTATTGGTTGTTTTTACTAATTCTTCTAATACTGCATAACAGATAGCAGATAAGTCATTGCTTTGATGTGTATCTATCATAGAAACAAGCATTGTATTATTCTTAAAGCTATCTAGTAACTGTTTATCATTAAAATGTGATAATTCTAAATTTTTATTTGAATAGTTATCTTGAATAATATTATCATTTTTATTATAAGTATAGGCTTGTCCTTTATGCTTAATTAAATATACTGCAAATCTTTGACTAGGTGTGTATTCGTTTAAACTTTCAATATTATCAAGGTTATATACATAGTTTACAAATTTTTTCATTTCTTCTTGTACTTCTTGGATTTTATACTGTAACTCATTATATATTTCTTCCATCTTTTTTAAATATACTACATCATTTTCATATTTTCCTTTTAATTCAAAGTTATAATCTTCATCAATATCTTTTAAGATTTCAAATCCATAAGCAAAGAAAAATGTTTTATAAGCTAATTCATATGTTTCTAAATTAGCATTTAAAAATCTTAATAAAAACATTCCAAATCTTTCAGCATAGGGAAAGTACATATTGCCTGGATATTTTAAACCTTGTTCCTCTTTAATTCTTCCTTTAACTTCTTTTTTATCAAAAATTACAGTCATCAACCTATTATCATAATCTACTTTTCTATCTACACTATAAAGATATAAAGGTGTTGAATAATATTCTTCTCTTTTCTCCTTATTAAACCAAATATAAAAACTATCAAAAAAATTTTTCTCTGGTAAATTTGCTTTCATATCAATACTTCCTCCAATTTTATAGTTAACAATTTATATTTTTTTACATTTTGTTATTGACATTCTATAATTATTATACTATAATGCTATCATAATTACAATAGTTTTGCAACAATAAATTGTAAAACTATAAAAGCACATTGAAAAATACACTATAAATTAGTGTCATAAACCAATATTATAGAACACTATAATGATACTTCGGCTTGGCTTAATATGATGTTGAGGAGTCGCTCGGTTGATAACGGAGAGGTGAAATTCCTATGAAAGTAAGACTAACTATAATATTCCCTTTTTAGTAGATGGGACAGGTACATATAATCTACTAAACTTATGAATATGTAAAATTGATTTACAAGACAGGAGGTTACAATGGCAAAAAACAATACAAATGAAATGTTTGCAAATTTTCCAGATGTTGTTGATGTATCAGGACTACGCACAATGCTTGGTGGAATTGGTGAACAAAAGGCATACGAATTAGTACGAAAAGGTACTATTAAAGCAATAAAAATCGGAAAACTATATAGAATACCAAAAATAAATGTTATTGCTTTTTTAACACAAAATACTGTTTAAATTTAGAAAGGAGTTTATTTACAATGTATAACATTACAGCATATTTAACGATTAAGAATAAGACTTTTTATACAGTATTAACTTACTATGTAGAAGGACAAAGAAAATTGAAATGGATTTCTACAGGAATTAAAGAAAATGAAAGTAAGAAAAAAGCTGAAAAGAAACTTATTCAAATAAGAGATGAATTTAAAGAAAAATTAGAAACAATTACAACTACCAAAACAGAAGATAAAAAGATACAAATAACTTTTGCAGATTTTATGATTAAATGGCTTGATATGATAAAACATCAAATTGAAGAATCTACATATACAGGTTATAAAAGGCAAATTGAAGGAAGGCTAAAAACATATTTTACAGAGCGTCCCATATTACTTGTAGATTTAAAACCTGTTCACATACTAGATTTTTATAATTGGCTATATTCAGAAGGGTTAAAAGGAACTACTGTTACTTTATATCACGCAAATATTAGAAAAGCATTAGATTATGCAGTACAAACAGATTTAATTGAAACAAATCCTGCTATAAAAGTTGGTAGACCTAAATCAGAACAATATATTGCATCTTATTATACAGAAGATGAACTAAATAAATTGTTCAAAATAATAAAAGATACACCAATAGAAGTTATTGTTACTTTAACTGCATTTTATGGACTACGAAGAAGTGAAGTATTAGGTTTGAAATGGTCTGCAATAGATTTTGAAAATAAAACAATTACGATAAAACATAAAGTTGTAACTGTTACTGATGAAAATGAAGATTCAAAAACTAAAACAAAAATGATTACAAAAGATAAAACAAAGAATAAATCTAGTTATAGAACATTACCTTTGATATATGAAGTTGAACAATTATTGTTGTATACAAAGAAAATGCAAGAATACTATATGTCTATTTTTAGAGATAGTTATGAGAAAAAGTACAAAGATTATATTTGTGTTGATGAATTAGGAAATTTACGAAAGCCAGACTATGTTAGTCATAAATTTAAGGAAACATTAAAAAAGAATGATTTAAGGCATATTAGATTTCACGATTTAAGACACAGTTGTGCTACATTACTTTTGAAAAAAGGAATATCTTTAAGAGAAATACAAGATTGGTTAGGACATTCAAGTTCTAAAACAACAGAAAGATATGCACATTTAGATTCAAGTACAAAAATTAAATCTGCGTCAGCAATAGAAAAAGCATTAAGTTTTAATAAAGACATAAAAAAAGATATATTAGATCAGGACTCTAATACATCTAAATCCATTGATTTTGAAAATTGTTAGAAATCTGTTAGAAAAATCTAGCAATTTTATTATAAAAGCATCAAGGTTATATCTTCCGAAAGCCTTGATGCTCTTATGGTGCAGATGGCCGGAATCGAACCGGCACGGTTTATTCAACCGCAGGATTTTAAGTCCTGTGCGTCTACCAGTTCCGCCACATCTGCATAAATATACTGAACTGATATCTTTAACAACAATAAATATTATAATATGTTGTTATTTTTTTGTCAATACATTTTTCCTATTTTTTGAAAATATTTAAAAAATTGTTATCCATAAATAAAAAAGATTTCTAGGTATACATACAAAGAAATCTTTTTTCATATATTGGTAATAAAACAAATCATTTAAAATTCAACATGATGATAGGAAAGGAATGAGATAAACATGAAAAATATAAAGTATACCATAATAGGAATTTTAGTAATAGCTATATTTTCCTTAAGTATCATTTTAATAAATAACAAAGAAGAGGAAATACATACTAATGCAGAAAGTATTAGTAATCAAAAAATAGGATGGGGTATTAAAAGAAAAGATAACCATGAACAACCAGATGTAGGAAGTAAAAACAAAAAAATATTAGAAGATAACGGAGGAATCTGTTTAGGAAATAAAGAGAATAAAACTGTATATTTAACTTTTGATGAAGGATATGAAGCAGGTTATACACCACAATTACTAACGATATTAAAAGAGAATCAAGTAAAAGCAACTTTCTTTATTACCGCACACTATGTCAATACACAACCAGAATTAGTAAAACAAATGATAGAAGAAGGACATATAATAGGCAACCATACGGTTAACCATAAAAGTATGCCAGAAATAAGTGAAGAAAAAATTCAGACAGAAGTAATGGAATTACATCAGGTAATTCACGAAAAATACAATTATGAAATGAAATATATAAGACCTCCAAAAGGAGAATATAGTGAAAAAACCTTAAAAATAACCAATCAATTAGGATATCAAACCGTTATGTGGTCATTTGCCTATGAAGATTGGAACGAAGATAAACAACCAGATGAAGAAGCTTCAAAAAAGAAAATATTAGATAACTTACACAATGGAGAAATTATGTTATTACATGGAAACTCAAAAACGAATACCCATATTTTAGAGGATATCATTAAAGAAGCAAAAAATAGAGGGTATGAATTTAAATCATTGGATGAATTTGAACAATAGTACCCCAAAAAGATATCATATAAATTATTATAGAAAGGAAAAAGTATGAAGAAAAAAAGTTATCATAGAATTGAAAAAATTTTGGAATTACCCAAAGAAGTTTGCACAGATATTCCTAAAATGATTATAACAGGATTTGATGAAATGATTATTGAAAATTTTAAAGGAATATTGGAGTATGAAGAATTTTTTGTTAGGATCAATACCCATATTGGTATCATTAATATTAATGGATTTAATCTAAATTTAGAAAATATGACAGATGATGATATTAAGGTGACAGGGAAGATTGAAAGTATTGATATGGAAAGAACAGTAGATTGAAAGGACAAAAGTAAATGATAATCAAAATTTTATTAAGTTATATTATGGGATATTTGGGAATTACGATTGAAGGCTATTATATAGAAAGATTTATTAATATGTGCCGAAATAATAAAATTACGATATGGCATTTAAAAAGAAGAAAAGATGTACAATTGGAGTTTAGAGTGGGAATTCATGATTTTAAAAAGATTTGTGAATTAACCAAAAAAACAAAATGTAAATTGAAAATTAAACAAAAAAAAGGACTTCCTTTTTTATTACACCGATATAAAAAAAGAAAAATGTTTTTCTTCTTATTAATTGTAATGTTCTGTTTAATCATATTATCCTCTCAATTTGTATGGAATGTGGAAATCTTAGAAGAAAAGGGAAACAAACTAGAAAATATAACAAGAGATATAGAAGAAGCAGGATTAAGAATAGGGGAATTAAAATCTAAAGTCAATACCAAGGAAATAATTAGTAAAATTCGATTAAAAAGAAAAGATATTGCCTGGATGGGAATTGAATTAAAGGGGACAAATGCAATAGTCAAAATGGTAAAAGCAGATGAAAAGCCAGAAATCATAAATGATGAGGAATATTGCCATATTGTTTCTGATAAAGTAGGGATAATCACAAAAATAAATGCACAAACAGGCACAGCTAATGTGAAAGTGGGAGATACAGTAAAAGCAGGAGATATCTTAATTAATGGCTGGATGGAAGGAAAATATACAGGAATTCGATATGTACATGCAAAAGGAGAAGTGCAAGCAAAAGTATGGTATACTAAATATAAAAACATTCCCTATCAAGCTACGGAAAGAGTGGAAACAGGGAAGTCAGAAAATCAGTATACTATAAAATTTAATAATTTTAAAATAAATTTGCATAAAGGGGTTTCAAAATTTAAAATTTATGATACAATAGAAACGGAAAATAAAATAAAACTTTTTTCGGATTTTTATTTACCGATTTCATGGATAAAAACAACCAATAAAGAAGTGCAAGAAAAACAAAGAAGATACTCAAAAGAGGAGGCTAAGGACTTAGGGATACAGCAGTTACAAGAAGAATTGGAACAAGAAATCGAAAATAAAGAATCGATTATAGGAAAAAATATTAATACATATGAAAAAGAAGATAGTATGGATATTTATGTTACCTATGAGGTTTTGGAGAATATAGGGACAAATGAAAAAGTTGTATTTTGAAGGGAGAATTCAGAGGAAAAGTGATTTTCTAGAATGAAGGATACCTTGAGGAAGGATGAGAATAAAAATGGAAGAAAGAAGTCTAAGAATAACAGGTGCCGATAAAACTTTTTTTAATAAGATAACAAACACATTAACCAAAATATTAATACCTACTAAAATTGGAATTAATGGAATGTTCATTTCAATAAAAAGAAATAATGTAATCAAAGCTTTTGAAATGTATACCCTAGATGATGATCATTATGATAATGAAGAAATGGAGAAAAAATATGATGTGGCTTATGAGGCTTATCTAGGAGCACTAGATAAATATGTAATGGATTCCATATACAAAAAAGTAAAAAACAACACAGCATCAGAATTTGAAAAAAATGCATTATCTAAATATTATGAAGTAACAAGTTTAAAAGAAAGTGAATACATTGAATATAAATATAGAAAACAAAAATATTTAATAGAACTAGACTATGAGGGAATCAAAGTGAGTGCAAAAGATAAGATAAAAGAAAGATATAATAAATTTTATCTATCAAAGATGGATTCTTTATATAAATCAATATTAAAAAATTATTCAATTAAAGTAGCAGATAATACAAACGCTTATGATTCAACAAAAGAATGGATTTATACAAAAATATTTTATACATTAGAAGATTATATTCAAAATATATTATCTTTGAAAATAGAAACCAATAATGATGAAAATATAAAAGACATAGTATCTGAATATGAAAAGTATCAAGCCTATGAAGTAGGAAAATTAGATACAAGAGATAACATTGAAAAAAATATGGTATTATTAGGGATTAGTAGAAAATTATTTACCCATAGTTTACCATTAATTGTTGCCGAACAATGTTATGAAAAATTATTAAAAGATGCAAGAATATTAGTACAAGATACTAAAATCGCAACAAAAAGAGAAAGAGCATATTCTATGTTGATCAATCTAATAGAGGATTATCATGTTAAACTATTATCAACTAAAGTATATTGGGATTCGACAAAAGAAAGAGATGAATATAAGGCATTTTGGAAAAGTTATCAAGAAATAGCCAAATTAAAAGAGACGGATTTTATCGAATATATTAAACAAAAAGAAATATTATTCATCAAAAATGACAGAAAAAAACTTCAAGAAGGAAAAACAGATTATTCTAAAATAGGGAAATATTATAAGAGAAAATTAGTTGACTATGGAGCAATGAGACAAATTAAAAATACTTACCAATCAGAAGGAAAATATATAAAAGTTAAGGAAGTTGTATAAAATGTATGAAATTTTATATAAAGGGATACATCAAAAACAGGAATATGACAACATAATAAAGAAAGTGATTACACAGTGTTTTAACCAAGAACAATTAGAAAAGGAAAAATTATGGCTTACCATAGTATTAACAAATTCAGACAATATTCAAAAAGTAAATAAACAGTACCGAAATATTGATAAAGCAACAGATGTGCTTTCTTTTCCTATGTTTGAAAAGGACGAGTTAGTCAAAAAGATAGAAAAAAAGGAATTTCAGCATGAAGAAATTTTAGGAGATATTATTATTTCTATTGATAAAGTAGAAGAACAAGCGAAAGAATATGAACATAGTTTTGAAAGAGAATTAAGTTATATGTTAGTACATGGATTTTATCATTTAATGGGATACGACCATATACAAGAAGAAGATAAGGAAATAATGAGGCCAAAAGAAGAAAAGATACTAGCAGACCTAGAAATTAAGAGAGGTTAGAGGAGAGAAAAATGAAGAGAAAAAAGAGTAGTTCAACAAGAATATTAGTGATTATTTTAGTCATTTTAATTCTTATAGCAGGAGGAATACTAAGTTATAAAATAGTAAAAGAAAAAGAAAATAGAGAAACAACTATATTAGATGACAATACAGTGATAGAGTCCAAAGAAGAAAAAAATGTACAAATTGTTAAAGGAAACGATAGACCAATAGCTATTATGATTGATAACCATAATGGAGCATGGCCACAAATAGGGTTACAAAAAGCATATATGGTATATGAAATAATAGCAGAAGGTGGAGAAACTAGGTTAATGGCACTATTTAAGGGAGTGGATTTAGAAGAAATAGGACCAGTAAGAAGTGCAAGACATTATTTTCTTGATTATGCAATGGAAAATGATGCAATTTATGTTCACTTTGGAGAAAGTCCACAAGCAGATAACGACATAAAAAAATATTCCATTAATGAAATAGATGGTATTGCAGAGGACGGGACAACCTTTTGGAGAGTAAAAGACAAATCAGCACCACATAATGCGGTAACGAGTACAACTAAATTATTAACATCAGCTAAAAATAAGAGATATAAAACAACTTCTAAAACAGAAAGCGTGTTAAATTATGTTACTGACGAAGTAAAATTAGAAGAAGGACAAATTGCCTTAAGTGTAACCGTTCCACATTCACAATTACAAACAGTAAAATATTTTTATGATGAAGAAAATCAAGTTTATGAAAGATATGCAAGAGGGGAAAAACAAATAGATGCAGAGACAGGAAAAGTTATAACAACAAAAAATATTATCATAACATTTTGTGATAATTACGATTTACCAGACACAGAAAATAAAGGAAGACAAGGATTAAAAAATATAGGAACTTTTGATGGATATTATATTACTAATGGTAAAGCAATAAAAATAAAATGCATCAAAAATGATAGACAAGAGCAAACAAAATATCAAGACCTAAATGGAAATGAAATAAAAGTAAATGACGGAAATACTTTTGTAAACATATGCTCAACAGATACAAATGTAGTAATCGAAGAACAAAGCTCTTTATCTGTTGAGTCTAAAATAGAATAAAAAGGAGACACAAAATGAATATATATGATACAGCCAATCAGTTAGCACAAGAAATTAAACAATCAGAAGAATATAAGAATTATAAATTGGCAAAACAAACATTAAACCTTAATACAACCATAAAAGAAAAAATGGACAGATTTGAACAAGTAAGATATGAAAGCCAAATCGTTGCTATGCAAACGGGTAAACAAGATGAAGAAAAATACAAAGAAATGCAAGAAATTTATGCTGAATTAATTAAAATAGAAGAGGCAAAAAGATATTTTGAAGCAGAAACAAAATTTAATATTGTGATTGCCGATGTCAATAAAATAATTGGAGAAGCAATACGTGATATTTTACAAAAGTAAATCGAGGGAATAAGAATGATGGAATTAATTATCATAGGAGTGATTACATTAATAGCCAATCAGTTACTACAATTTGTTTTTGGTTATAAAAGGAAAATATTGCAACATATTGGTGAAAATGATGAATTAGATGAGTTGGCAAAAAAATATCCCAATAATAGAGAAATGTGCAAAGAATATCTAGAAATGATTCATAACACAAAAGTAAAAATAGAAGAAAATAAAGGAGCAGAAGCAAGTTTCTATATGGCGATAACAGATAAAATATTTATTGGGGATATTCAAAAGAGTTATACAAGGATACAAACATTAGCACATGAATGTTTGCATTCTATTCAAAATAGAAGAATGTTGATGTTTAATTTTCTATTTTCCAATATGTATTTGATTTATTTTCTGACTATCAGTATTTTGTTATTTTTTAAAGTATTGCCATATAAAATGATGTTTTTAGCTATCTTTTTAATATTAAGTATGATGTATTATACAGTAAGAATATTTCTTGAAAATGATGCCATGATAAAAGCAAGATATTTAGCAAAAGAATATATGGAAAAAAAAGGAATTTCTACAACAGAAGAAATAGATAAATTAGTACAAGGATTTGACCACATAAATGCAGTAGGAATTAACTATATGAATTATCATTTCTTTATGGAGATTATGATGAAGACATTTATATTAACTGCTTTATGTTTAATATTTTAATGCAATATATGAATTAATAATATACTACTTATAGAGAGGAAGACACTTAGTCTTCCTCTTGTGTGTTATCTTGTAAAAGCATATTTAAAATCTGAGGATAAATTAGGGAAGCATTTTGATTCCAGTTATCCACAATACGTTTGGCTCTATCACGAGAACCTGCAAAAGTTTTAACTTCAAATATGGTTTCGTTATTTTCAACGATTTTACATTTTATGGTATATTCATTTTCACTTTTAGGAATAAATTCAGCAATAATAGAAGATTCTTCTTCAATATTAGGAAATTCTTTAGCAAAAATATTATCTGCTTTTAGTTTCATAATTCCTGGTAATACATCTTTGGTAAGAACATATGCATTTTTTCCTTTAGAGGTAATTCGAATAACTGGCTCTTTTTCTTTTGTATAAGTACCTACTAAATTGGAATCAATTAAATCTGTTAAAACCTGTTTAAAATAAAAGTAATTGATATTATTGATAGAAGTAATAATTTTAAACAAATCATCTTGTTTAAATTCACCATCAATCAGATTTAATATATATAAGATTAATACCTTATTTTCAGCCAAAGTAGTAGTATTATCTGAATTTAAACTCATCTAAATAGCACTCCTTACTTTGATTTTTTGTGATTATATCATAGTTTTGGAGAAATGTAAAATAAATAGATAAAATATCTATAATATCATGAGAATAGAATCATATTTTGTAAAAATACCAAAAAAAGACATTGAAACTTTAATGAGGTTATGATAAAATAATAACATAGTGACTTTAATGTAAAAATGTTGTATAATAAGTGGATTAGTTTTGATGTAAGTATAACCATAAAATGGCTGTAAATAAATAGGAGCAAATCCACAGTGTATGATGTATATTATACATTGCGAAGTGTAATATAACAAAAAATTTAAAAGAAAGGCATTAATCAATTAAATAGAGTAATATTTCTATATAATTGATTATACGAGAAATAGATGAAGTACAAACAAGAAAAAGAACACAAAGATACCAGAAGAAAAAAACAACAAATTGAAATAAAAATCTTTCCTATAATCGTCATACTAGTAATGGTAGTGATAACCGTCTTTTTAGTAATTGGTAGAAAACAGGAAAGAATGAGGGCAAGTATTGTTGGGAAGCAAAGATATGCAACAAGTAATAATTCACATGCCGAAATTGATTCCACACAAGAATCTTGTATCATTACATATGAATATATAGATACAACAGGAGATGGAAGATATAACATATGTAAAGTAACGGTTAGAACAAAGGAATCTTGGTACTTTAACAATGTTCCAAGTGATTGGGAGCAAAAAAGTGACCAAGAAATAGAAAAAATTTTTATAGAAAATGAAGATATAACGATTCAATGTATTTATGCATCAGAGCCAATAAGAATTAATCCAAACAAGATAGGAAGTTATAGTATACCAGTAACAGGAATCCATATAGATAAAAGTATAGCGACAATAACAATAGGGGACACGCTAACCTTAAAAGCAACAGTAACTCCAGAAGATGCAATAAATAAAAAAATAATCTGGACAAGTTCAAATGAGAGTGTAGCAACAGTAGATCAAAATGGAGCCATAACAACAAACGAACCAGGAAAAACGATAATTACTGTAATCACAGAAGATGGAGGGAAAACAGCAACATGTGAGGTCAATGTAGAACCACATCATATGAAAGAAGAACAAGATAGTACACAACCAAGTTGTATAGTTATTTATGAATATATGGATACAACAGGAGAAGGAAAGTTTAACATATGTAAAGTAACGGTTAGAACAAAGGAATCTTGGTACTTTAACAATGTT
>CANOPF010000038.1 GCA_947568535.1 uncultured Clostridium sp.
AGTCTATAGCAATTACAGATCATGGAGTAGTACAAGCCTTTCCAGAAGCACATAAAATGTTGGGTTATGATAATCCAGACATGAAAATTTTATATGGAGTAGAAGCCTATTTGGCACCAGATAAAAATGCAATTGTTACGAATAGTAAAGGACAAGAGATAGATACAACCTATTGTGTACTAGATTTAGAAACAACAGGTTTTTCTGCCATAACAGAAAAAATCACAGAAGTAGGAATCATGAAAATAAAAAATAACGAAATAATCGATCAATTTAGTTGTTTTGTTAATCCACAAAAACATATTCCACAAAGAGTAACAGAAGTTACCCATATTACAGATGACATGGTAAAAGAGGCAGAAACCATTGAACAAGTATTTCCCAAAATCATAGCATTTATCAAAGACTCTGTTTTAGTTGCCCATAATGCACCATTTGATTTAGGCTTTTTAAAGCAAAATGCAAAAAATTTAGGCTATGAATTTGATTATACATATTTAGACACATTAAGTTTAGCTAAAGACTTATTTCCAGATTACAAGAAATATAAATTAGGAAAAATTGCTGAAAATCTAGGAATTAAAGTAGAAGTAGCACATCGAGCCTTAGATGATGTAGACACAACGGTTAAAGTGTTTAACAAGATGATGGCTATATTAAAAGAGCGTGGAGCAAAGACAGTCGATGATATCGATGCCGTAAGTAGCACAGAAGAAACCAAAAAAGAAGAATATAAAAAGTTAAAGACATATCATGCCATTATTTTAGCCAAAAACTATGTGGGATTACGAAATTTATATAAACTTGTTTCTCTTTCCCATTTACATTATTTTTATCGTAAACCGAGAATTTTAAAAAGTTTATATAAAAAATATTCAGAAGGATTAATTCTAGGAAGTGCTTGTGAAGCAGGGGAATTATATCAAGCCATTGAATTGGGAAAAACAGATGAAGAAATAGAAGCCATTGCTAATGATTATGATTATTTAGAGATACAACCAATTGGAAATAATGAATTTTTGATAAGAAATGAAGTCGTAAAAGACGAAGAAGCCTTACGAGAAATTAATCGTAAAATTGTCGACCTAGGAGAAAAACTAAATAAGCCAGTTGTAGCAACTTGTGATGTTCACTTTATGGATCCACAAGATGAAGTTTATCGACGTATCTTAGAAGCAGGACAAGGGTATGGAGATGCTGATAATCAAGCACCATTATATTTAAGAACCACAGAAGAAATGCTAGAAGAATTTCGTTATTTAGGAAAAGAAAAAGCATATGAAGTAGTAGTTACCAATACCAATTTAATTTCAGATATGTGTGACAGAATTAGTCCTATCTCACCAGAAAAATGTCCTCCACATATACCAGGGTGTGAGCAGACCATTAAAGATATTGCTTATAAAAAGGCACATGAGCTATATGGAGATCCACTACCAAATATTGTACAAGAAAGATTAGATAAAGAATTGGACTCAATTATTCGCAATGGATTTTCCGTTATGTACATCATTGCCCAAAAGCTTGTGTGGAAATCGAATGAGGATGGCTATATTGTTGGATCAAGAGGTTCTGTAGGTTCATCGTTTGCTGCAAATATGACAGGAATTACAGAAGTAAATTCTTTACCAGCACATTATCGTTGTCCAAATTGTAAATATTCGGACTTTACTGACTATGGTTATAAAAATGGATTTGATTTACCAGATAAATCCTGTCCGAAATGTGGACAGGCATTGGCTAAAGACGGAATGGACATTCCTTTTGAAACATTTTTAGGTTTTAATGGAGACAAAGAGCCAGATATTGACTTAAACTTTTCAGGAGAATATCAAGCAAAAGCTCACCGCTATACAGAAGTCATCTTTGGAAAAGGCACAACATTTAAAGCAGGAACAATTGGAACAATAGCGGATAAAACAGCTTTTGGTTATGTGAAAAAATATTTTGAAGAAAGACATATTCCAATTAATCGAGCAGAGACACAAAGGCTAGCAACAGGATGTACAGGAATAAAAAGAACAACAGGTCAACATCCAGGAGGGATTATTGTTGTACCCAAAGGAAGAGAAATTTATGAGTTTTGTCCAGTACAGCATCCAGCAGATGATCCTAATTCAGACATTATTACAACGCATTTTGATTATCATTCTATTGATCAAAACTTATTAAAATTAGATATCCTAGGACATGACGATCCAACAATGATACGAATGTTACAAGATATTACAGGAAAAGACCCAACAAAAGTACCTTTAGATGATAAAGAAACGATGTCAATTTTTAGTTCAACCAAAGCATTAGGGGTGACACCAGAACAAATTCATTCTGAAGTAGGAAGTTTTGGTGTACCAGAATTTGGAACTAAATTTGTAAGAGGAATGTTGGTTGACACAAGACCAACAACTTTTGACGAGTTAATTCGTATATCTGGACTATCACATGGGACAGATGTATGGTTAGGAAATGCTCAAAGTTTAATTGAAGCAGGAACCGTAACCTTACAAGATGCAATTTGCTGTCGTGATGACATTATGATCTATTTAATCAAACAAGGGCTACCACCAAACCCAGCTTTTAAAATTATGGAAACTGTGCGTAAAGGAAAGGCTTTAAAAGATCCAGAAAAATGGGCGGAATATGTAGCTATGATGAAAGAACATAATGTACCAGATTGGTATATTAAATCTTGTGAAAAAATAAAATACATGTTTCCTAAAGCTCATGCAGCAGCCTATGTAACCAATGCTTTCCGTATTGCGTGGTTTAAAGTACATGAACCATTAGCCTATTATGCAGCATATTTTTCCATTAGAGCGGATGAGTTTGATAGTGAATGTATGATTTTTGGAAAAGAAAAAGTAAAAAATAAAATGAAAGAAATTGACTTAGCAGGAAATTCAGCAACTGTTAAAGACAAAAATATGTATGCGATATTAGAATTAGTGTTAGAAATGTATGAAAGAGGATTTAACTTTTTACCTATGGACTTATATCAATCACATGCTACGAAATTCCAAGTAGAAGAAGAGGGAATTAGACCACCATTAAATAGTATTCCAGGTCTAGGAACGATAGCAGCACAGGGGATTGTCAAAGCAAGAGAAGAAGGAAAATTTATGTCGATTGATGATTTAAAAATACGTTCCAAAGTAGGAACATCAGTGACCGATTTACTAAAAAAATTTGGATGTTTAGAGGGAATGAGTCAAAGTAATCAAATGAGTTTATTTGGCTAAACATAACCAAAAGAGAAAGGAAAAGGAAATGAGAATATTAATCCAGAATGGTAACCTGATTTCAATGAGCGAAAATAGAGAAAAATATGAAGAAAATGTAGATATTTTAATAGAAAATAACAAAGTAATAAAAATAGAAAAAAAGATAAAGGAAAAAGTTGATCAAATCATAGAAGCAAAGGGAAAAATCATTATGCCAGGTTTTATCAATACACATGCTCATATTAGTATGAGCATTTTTAGAGAAACAGTAGATGGCTATCAAACTCAAGATTGGCTAAAAGAAAAGATTTGGCCTATGGAGGATAAATTGCAAGAGGAAGATATCTATTGGGCAACTTTGTTGTCTGGCATAGAAATGATAAAAACAGGAACAACCACAGTTAATGATATGTATTTTATGACCGATAAAATTATCGAAGCAGCATTAAACATAGGGATTAGATTACAAACAACACGTACATTAATGGGATATGAAAAAAAAGATGAAGAAAGATTAAAAGAATTAGAAGAATTAATTAAGAAATATAAACAAGATACCATTAGTTTTAATGTAGGAATTCATGGATTATATACAAGCAATGAACAATATGTTAAACAATGTATTGCATTTGCCAAAAATAATGATTTACCAATTCATATGCATTTTTGTGAAAATACACAGGAAAGAGAAGAAATTAAAAGAGAATATCATGTAAAGAGTCCAGTGGAAGTTATTCTTAGAAACTTTTCAGAAACACATAATATATTAGCACATAGTGTAAAACTAGATAGCCAAGAGATAAAAGAATTAAGAAGAACGAATTCCTATGTATCACATTGTCCAATTAGCAATCTAAAATTAGGGTGTGGTGTGGCAAACATAAAAGAAATGTTACAAAATAATATAGGTGTATCGTTAGGTACAGATGGACAAGGAAGTGGAAGTAATTTAGATATGTTTGAAACCATGAAATTTTCAGCCTTATTGCAAAAAGGATGGCAAGAAGAACCAGAGATATTACCTGCATATGAAGTATTAAAAATGGCAACCATAAATGGAGCAAAGGCGTTGAAATTGGACAAAGAAATTGGAAGCATAGAAGTAGGGAAAAGTGCAGATATCATTATGATCCAGTTAAAGGATATATTAACACAACCCATCAATAATATATTTGCTCAGTTGGTATATAATGCCAAAGGAACCAATGTAGACATGACAATGATTAATGGGAAAATACTTATGCAAAAAAGGATAGTTTATGGCGTAAAAGAAAGTGAGATAACTCATCGATGTCATGAGATTATCAAGAGAATAGAAAAAGAGTAAGAGGAAATACAATGTGGGAAAATATAAAACAAAACTTAGTCATTTATAGTATCATAATGAATTTATTCGGCTTTTTTATGATGTGGTTAGACAAAAGTAAGGCTAGACGAAAAGTTTGGAGGATTTCAGAAAAAACATTATTTTTAATCACTGCTTTAGGTGGAGGAGTGGGAACCATGGCTGGAATGTACACATTTAGACATAAAACACAAAAACTTAATTTTGTACTGGGTTTACCCATTATTACCATACTGGAAATACTGGTTATTAGTTATACATTATTTTTATACTGATATGATGTGATATAAAGAAAACAAAAAATCTGGAGAGGCTAGAAATATAAGCTAATCTGGTTTTTTTATTTTTTTACGACAAATAAAAAAATAGGTACACATAAAAAGTATAAAAATAAAAAAACACATAAGATATTATTGCAACTAAATTAAACTGTGAACAACTTGTAAGTGAAAAGTCAGTGAGATAAGTTATTCACAAAGTTATCCACAGTTTCCACAAGCAAAAACAATAAGAGAAGAAATACTAAAAAAAAAGAAAACAGGAAACATAAAATTGACAAGGAAACATAATTTGTTTTCTGCGAAATATCCAAAAAAAAATTTATCCTAAGATAAGTTTACGAAATTTGTAAAAATAGCATATAATAAAAGAGAGAAATTTAGCCAGAAGAAAAGGGGAAAGAAACATGTTATATAAATGGAAAGGTATCTTATTCAATAGAAATAGAAGTTATGGTCAGTCAGAAGTAAATAAAGAACAATTAGAAAAGATGGTAGAACAAGGAGCTATGCTTGTAGATGTAAGAAGTCCTCAAGAATTTGCAGAAGGTCACTTAAAAGATGCCATTTTATTGCCAGAATATGAAATAAAAGAAAATGTCAATCAAGTGTTACCAGATAAAACACAAGTCATTATTACCTATTGCAGTACAGGACACAGAAGCCAGAAAGCACAAGAGATATTGCAAAAGCTAGGTTATGAAAAAGTATACAACTTATCTAATGGATTAGAAAATTACAATGAAGTTTAATAATAAATGATGGATAAACCATAAGAATAGATTAACAGTACAATGGAAAATAAAGTGCTAGTTTTAGAATAGTGCTTTATTTTTTTAAAATCATATGCTAAAATAATGGGGGAAAAGCACAAGAAAGAAGCATATTCAATTAAAAAGATAAAACTATTGAGGTTTTTTTACGGGTATGTTACAATAACCAATATAGATTACAAATGGAGGAAATATGAATAATAGGCAAGAACATATCAGAAATTTTAGTATTATTGCCCATATTGATCATGGGAAGTCCACCCTTGCAGATAGATTAATTGAAATGACAGGTGTATTATCAAAAAGAGAAATGGAAAGTCAAGTGCTAGATAATATGGAGATTGAAAAAGAAAGAGGAATCACCATAAAATCACAAGCAGTTAGAATGATTTATAAAGCAAAAGATGGACAAGAATATACGTTAAATTTAATTGATACACCAGGTCATGTAGACTTCAATTATGAAGTATCAAGAAGCTTGGCGGCATGTGATGGTGCAATTTTAGTCGTAGATTCTAGTCAAGGAGTAGAGGCACAAACACTAGCCAATGTTTATTTAGCGATTGATAACAATTTAGAAATTTTGCCTGTCTTAAATAAAATTGATTTACCCAATGCAAGAATAGAAGAAGTGAAACAAGAAATCGAAGATATTATAGGAATACCAGCAGAAGATGCACCTTGTATTTCAGCCAAGTCAGGCTTGAATGTAGAAGAGGTATTAGAAAGAATTGTAACCGATTTACCTGCACCAAAAGGAAATGAAGAAGAAAAAACAAAGTGTCTTATTTTTGATTCTTATTATGATAATTATAAAGGGGCATTAGCTTATGTAAGAGTAATTGATGGAAAGGTAAAAATTGGAGATGAAATAAAATTAATGGCTACAAACAAAACTTTTACCGTAGCAGAAGTTGGAAATTTTATACCTGGTGCTTATCGACCAACCAATGAAATTAAAGCAGGAGAAGTAGGATATATTGTAGCTAGTATTAAAAATTTATCCGACATTCATGTAGGTGATACCATTACCTTAAAAAATAATCCAGCAACAGAGCCTTTAAAAGGATATAAGCAGGTTACGCCAATGGTGTATTGTGGATTGTATCCCATTGATGGAAGTCAATATGAAACATTAAAAGAAGCATTAGAAAAATTAAAATTAAATGATGCAGCATTAGCATATGAAGCTGAAACGTCAGTAGCCTTAGGGTTTGGATTTCGTTGTGGATTTTTAGGATTGCTTCATTTAGAAATTATTGAAGAACGATTAGATCGAGAGTTTGACTTAGGATTAATCACAACAGCACCATCTGTTATTTATCAAGTATATAAAACCGATGGCAATATGATCGAATTATATAATCCAGAAGATTTACCAAAACCACAAGAAATATCTTATATAGAAGAACCTTTTGTAACTGCTAATATCCTAACGCCAAAAGAGTATGTAGGAAACATTATGGAATTATGCCAAAGAAGAAGAGGCATCTATATAGATATGAAATATTTAGATGAAAATAGAGTGACTTTAGTTTATGAAATGCCATTAAATGAAATCATTTATGATTTCTTCGATAATTTGAAATCTAAAACGAAAGGTTATGCTTCATTGGATTATGAATTTAAAGAATATAAAAAATCAAATCTAGTAAAATTGGATATTCATATTAATGGAGAACCAGTAGATGCCTTGAGTTTTATCGTCCATAAAGATAGTGCCTATGATAGAGGAAGAAAGATGGTAGAAAAATTAAAAACAGTTATACCAAGGAAATTATTTAAAATACCAATTCAAGCCGCAATAGGTGGACAGGTTATTGCTAGAGAAACAATATCAGCCATGAGAAAAGATGTATTAGCCAAATGCTATGGCGGAGATATTACGAGAAAGAAGAAATTATTAGAAAAACAAAAAAGAGGTAAGAAAAAAATGCGTGAAATTGGTAATGTAGAAATACCACAAGAAGCATTTTTATCGGTTTTGAAATTAGATGATGATTAGAAGAAAAGAAAGGGTAAAAAAATGAGTGAACAAAACAAAGAAGAAGATCAAATAGAAGGAAGAAATGCTGTATTAGAGCTATTACAAAGTGGAAAAGACATTAACAAAATAATGATTACTAAAGGAGAAAGACATGGTTCGATTAATAAAATAATTAGCTTAGCTAAAGAAAACAAAGTTATACTCATTGAAAAAGAAAAAAGAAAAATGGAAGAAATGGCACAAACAAAGAATTTCCAAGGTGTTATTGCCATAGTGCCACCTTTTGCCTATGTAGAAGTAGAAACTATTTTAGCAGAGGCAAAAAAAAGAGAGGAAGATCCATTTATCTTAATTTTAGATGGAATTGAAGATCCACATAATTTAGGATCAATTATTCGAACAGCAGAAACAGCTGGTGTACATGGCATTATTATTCCTAAAAGGAGAGCAGCAATGGTCAATAGTACAGTGAATAAAGTATCAGCTGGAGCAGTACAACATATGAAGGTAGCAAGGGTAACCAATATATCAGATACCATAGCATTCTTAAAAAAACAGGGACTTTGGATTTGTGGAACAGATATCAATACGACACAATATTATTATGACCAAGATTGGACAGGGGCATTAGGAATAGTTATAGGAAATGAAGGAAGTGGAATTAGTCCAAAAGTGAAAAAGAATTGTGACTTTCTGGTTAAGATTCCCATGAAAGGAAAAGTTACTTCATTAAATGCTTCTGTTTCAAGCGGAATTATTATTTATGAAGCCGTTAAGCAAAGAAGATAAACCAATGAGGAGGAAAAATCATGAAACGAAAAAGAAGAAAAATTATATTAAGTGTAGCAATGGTTTTGTTATTATTGGCTATAGTTATTTCCTTTGTTTTATTATATATATATACAGATATGTTTAAATCTAAGGCAACCTTGTTTTCTAAATATATAGGACAAAATATAGAAAAGCTAGAAGGGTGGTATGAGGAAGAACCGAATAAAGAACAGAGAAAATATACAACAGAAACACAAATAAAAATAAATTATACCGAAAATGTAGGAACTCCATCTGAAAGTAAACAAAACCCCATTAATTTTTTACAACTAAAAATGGAAGGGCAAATAGATGAAAGTAAGCCATATCATGATGAAAATATTTATTTGTTCAATCATGATAAAAAGATAGCGAAAATGGAATATATACAAAATCAAAATACTTATGGTATTAAATTTTCTGACTTATTTAATCAATATACTCTGGTAGATAAGGAAAATCTACCAGAGGTATTGACACAAATAGGATTTACAGAAGAGGAGTTTATTCATATACCAGATAAAACAGAGTGGAAAAAAATAAGCACAGAACTTTTTTCTTTTTCTGAAGAAGAAAAAGAAATATTACAAGAAAAATATGTCAATCCAATTATTAGCAATATGTCTAAAGAAAACTTTTCTTACCAGAAGAATCAAATGATTGAAATAGAAGACAAAAAGATAAATACCAATGCATATATGCTAACCTTAACCAAAGAACAATTAAATACGATGTATCTTAATATGTTAGAAAAAGTAAAACAAGAAGAAATATTTTTAACGAGAATTGATAAAATACAAACCCAGTTAGAACAATATCATTTAGAAAAAGCAACAGATTTAAAAGAACAATTTATCACAAAAATAGAAGAAAAGATAACAGAAATAACAAGAAATAACATAGGGCAAGATGAATGTAAGATTATCGTATATGAAAATAATCACATAACAGTTAGAACTAAAGTACAAAGTCCAGAATATGAGATTTGTTTAGATCAACTAACAGATGATGAAGAAAGTTATCGTCAGATTTTCTATCAAAACAACCAAAAGGAAAAACAATGGCAATTTGTGAGTAAGTGCAGAAAAGGAGAGAAAAGTTTTTATGGAAAAGAAATAGAACAAGGAAATGAAAAAGAGTATGGTTTAAGCATCAACGAAAAAATAGAAGAAAATCATAAAATAAACAACATTCATTTGCAATATCAAAATAATACGAATAAAATAGAAGCAAATATAGAACAAAAAAGAATGGAAATGGAACATTTAGAAGAAATAAAACTAGATGAAACAAATTCTATTTCATTAGATACACTTGAAGAAGAACAATTCAAAGCAGTATGCAATAAAGTAAGAGAAGGCGTAGAAAACAAAATAAAGGAAATAACCACAAATGTTATAAAAGAAGAAGACTTAATGTCCATACTAGAAGCCATAGGAATTGTACAAAAGAATGAATTTATACAAACAGCAGGAATTACAGAAACGGAAAGAAATCGATTCAATTCAAGATTTGAAATTTTACAAGGAGAAAAGTTAAGTGGAGATGATGTATTAGCTTTAATGGAAGCGATAAAAGAAAACTTGATTGAGATAAATGTAATATCAGATACAGAATTAGTATTAACATTAGATAGATTAAATAAGAATGAAGAAATAACGAAACAATTAACATCATTTATCCAAAACAATAAAAGCAAGAATTACAGTGCAAAAATACAATATAATAAAGAAACAGGTTTGGTTGATAGTATTCTATTAACATTACTAGAACAAACGCCATAAAATATAGCTAAAATGGATCGAGAAAATACATTCATTTTAGCCTTTTTTTTTCTTGGAAAAAATTACTCAATAAAAAAATTAAAAAAAATAAAAAAAAGTGTTGACAAACAAAAAAAACTATCGTATAATAAAAATCGTTCCGCAAAAAGGAACAAAAAAAGTACATTGAAAAGTAAACAATAAAATCCTTTAGAGAATAAACCGAAGCGGTACAATAATTAATAAAATTAATGTCGTACCGAACAAGTAAATTTTTTAAAAATTTTTCGTAAAAAAACAAGAAGTTTAAAAAGAGCTTGAAAAAAACTTTTGAAAATGATTTATATCTTTCTTAACAAAGAAAGTAATATAGATACCATAACAAGAGAGTTTGATCCTGGCTCAGGATAAAC
>CANOPF010000039.1 GCA_947568535.1 uncultured Clostridium sp.
CCTTCATAAAGTATTCCATTTAATTTTATTCCATCTGTAGCTAGAAAATCTATTTTCTTCATTTTTAATCCTTCCTTTTTTATAAATGATTTTTGGGACGGAGGAAAAAATCATTATATAATATATAAAAGATATTAATTTATATTTTAAACTAATGATTTTTTCCTCCGTCCCCAAAATCATTTCTTACGTTCTTAAATCATAAAAAGAGTAAATCTGTAAGCCGGGTTCTGTCTTTTAAAATAGCCATTTATCTAGGATATATATTGCTATATATCTCAAGCCACGCAAGTTAGAAGGCGCCGAGCAGGCTTAATCTTCTATTTAGGTGTTGCTTCAGATGGGGTTTACACTGTCCCACTATGTCACCATAATGGCGGTGAGCTCTTACCTCACCTTTTCACCCTTACCTTCACTTGATCAAAGGCGGTTATTTTCTGTTGCACTTTCCTTAAGGTCACCCTCACTAGACGTTATCTAGCATCTTTGCTCTAAGAAGCCCGGACTTTCCTCTCGTAATTCCTTTCGGATATTTACCAGCGACTATTCAATTTACTCTGTTTTTTATTATATCACAAATTATTAATTTCTTCTAGTAAATTTTTATATTTTATAAGAAATACTGATGAATCTTTTAGATTAACTGCATTTTGTAATTCATTGATCATAATATAGCCTTTACTAATATTATATTGTTGTCTTCCATCAATTTCCGTATTGGATAATAATTGAGAATACGTATCAATTGCATTTTTTACATCATTTGAAATTTGTTGCCAATTCTGCCCATCTAATTTTGCATATGCTTTAAATATATTATGCTTTGTTTCCACTAAGGTAGTATATAGTTCTTCTTGTTCCGAACTTCTTAAAAATTTGGCTAAAAATTCATATACTTTTGTTAATTCATCTAACGTTTCTTGTTTTTTTTCTGCTTTTACCGCACCTGCTAATTTATCATATTGTGTATTAAATCCTAAAATATCTTCTTTATTGATATTCATTTGATATAAATCCATAGTAATACTAGGAAGAGAAGTATACAAAACTTCTACTTCACTTTTTACGCTATCCCAATTAATATCCTTTGTATTGGTTAAAACGCCTTGTGATTGTAATTCAAACTTTTTGTTATTTTGTTCATCGCCTCCATTCGTTCCTTCACTAGATGAACTACCTGATGAAGAACTTTCTTCTTTTGTTGAGCCACTTGAAGAAGAGGATGAATCTCCTCCTGAGCTTCCTTGTGATGAGCCACTCCCACTATCTGACTTTTTTGTTGTTTCTTTTGATAATTCACTTGACACTATCATATGATTTCTTGTTTCAATATTGTTCATCGTATTGAATAGATTCATGATCTTGTTTTCAACAAATTTGACTTCAGAAAATATTTTTTCTTTTTGATTTTCTTCATTTTTTTTACTGGCATTGGTATAAATGGTTAATGATAATATGATTACCATAACAATTAATACAATATATCCTAATCGTTTTATATTTTTCAATGTTAACCTCCTATTTTCTTTTCTTTCTATTTTTTCTATTATTTACATTTTTCTTTTCGTTTATTCTATGTATAAATTTTATTCTATTTTTTATACTAATAGAAAAGAAATGATGAGGAGTTTTTATGCTAGTTTCTGTAAATTTATATAGCCAAAAAAAAGGTGAATTAAACCGATTTTTAAGTCATTTTTATCATACAAATTTAAATATAGAAAATTCTCTACATTGGGAAAAAAAATATGCCAATCCTATCGAATTGGCAGAAATTATTGGTACTTTTATTGATAATTGTGACGATTATACTCTTACTATGTGGATTTCTTTAGATAAAAATGTTTTTGTTCATGTTACTGAGCAAAATGCTGATGACATCATCAAATATTTATATGAACGATTTCCTTATTAACGTTATATTAGGGATTTTCTTTCATACAACTTATTTTTCTATGATAATGGTTACTGGTCCATTGTTTAAAAGATTAACATTCATTTCTGCTCCAAATATGCCTTTTTCCACAGATATATTATTTTTTTGGCATTCTTCACAAAAATATTCATATAGTTGTTTGGCTTCTTCTGGCTTTTCTGCTTGTATAAACGAAGGTCTATTTCAATGAGAACAATCAGCATAAAGTGTAAATTGAGAAATAATCAATAATTTACCTTTCACTGCTTTTAAATCTAGATTCATCTTTCCGTTTTCGTCAGTAAATACTCGTAATTGACAAAGTTTTTTTACCAAATAATCTGCTTGCTCTTTTGTATCTCCTTGCTTAATCCCTAATAATACCAAAAAGCCTTTCTGAATTTCTCCAACTATCTTTCCTTCAACTTCTACTTGTGCACGATCAACTCTTTGTATAACCATTCTCATGTTTCATCTCATTCCTCTTCTTCATTGTCTAAGTTCACATTAGATTCTATTTCTACTGTTTTTTCTAAATTAGATTTTTCTTGTGGTTCTTGCTTTTCTTCTATTTCTTGTCCTACTTCTTCTTTTACTACTATTTTCTCTTCTTCCTTATTTTCTGCTACTTCTATGTTTTCTCGTTTTTCTAATACTTCCACTTCTTTAGCTGGTTCATCATTTTGCTTTTCACCACAACTTGAACAAAATTGTGCCTCTTTGTCTATTTCTTTATAACACTTTGGACATTGTTTTTTATCTTTCAAGGTCAAACATTCTCTTAATAAACTGTCTATTTCATCACTTAATACATCTATTTTTGTACATTGTTCTTCTAGCTCTTTGTTTATATCTATTTTTTCTTCTCTGATATGTTTCTCATATACCTTTTTTCCTATTTCTTCATAAATATGATTAATTTGTGTTTTCAATTCTCCTATTTTAAATTTTAATTTTGTTTCTTTTGCTATTTTTCCAGTTTTATCAGCAGTTACTTTGTATGCTTCTGATGCTTTTTTTCCTAATTTATCAAAAAACTCCATTTTCCATCGCTCCTTTTCTTGGACTATTGTCCCTTTTTTATTATTCAACTTTTCCGTTACATTTATTCACTTTTTTTCTCTCTTGTCATCAATTTTTTAACGGCTTCTTGTGGATCTAAATTTTTATAAATTACTTGATAAACGGTTTCTACGATTGGCATTTCTATGTTATGTATTTTACTCAATTCATAAGCTACTTCTATATTATCAATACTTTCAATGACCATTCCTACTTCTTCTTGCGTCTCTTCTAACGACTTTCCTTGCCCAATTAATTTACCTGCTTTTCTATTTCTACTATGTTCACTAAGACATGTTACAATTAAATCTCCTAATCCACTTAATCCATAAAACGTTTCTTTTTCTCCTCCTAATTGTATTCCTAATCTGGTTAATTCGCTTAATCCTCTTGTAATAAGTGCAGCAAATGTATTATCTCCTAATCCTATTCCTGCTGTTACGCCTGCACAAAATGCAATAATATTTTTTAATGCTCCACCTAACTCAACTCCTTTTACGTCTTTAGATGTATAAATTCTCATTTCATCACACATGAATGTATCTTGTATTAATCTTAAAATTTCTTCCTGTTTTGAGGCTACGACTAATGCTGTTGGTATAGCTATCGATACTTCTTCTGCATGACTTGGTCCCGATAATACACCTATTTTAGCTGTTGGTAATTCCTCTAACATTACTTCATCTAAGGTTTTTAACGTTTCTTTTTCAAATCCTTTTGAACAAATAATAATGGGTATATCGCCTACATAAGATTTATATTGTTTAACTGTTTCTCTTGTAAATTTAGATGGAGTTACATGCAAAATAAATTTCGCTTGATGGATTACTTCTTGAAAATCATGAGAACAAGTTATGTTTTCATGTATAACTAACCCAGGCAAAAACTTACATCTTCTTTCTTCATTAATTAATCTTTTTTCTTCTTCATTAAAAGACCATAGGTTAATTTCATTTCCACATTTGGCTAAATGAGTAGCTAATGCTACTCCCCAACTTCCACTTCCAATAATAGCTATTTTACTCATCGTTTTGCTCTTCCTTTCCTATTTTCTCAAACTAATTTTATTTTCTGTTCCATTCAATAATCGTTTTATATTACTTCTATGATTATATAACACAATGACTGCTAATATGATACTATATATTAAATAATGACTACCTGTTTTTCCTTCTGTTAAAACAGTATAATGTTCATGGATAAATAATGTTAATACAGGAAATAAGATAGCTGCTACACAGGATCCCAAAGATACCATTCTGGTTAAGAGCATTAATACTAATGCGAATACGAAACAAATTAGTCCGATCTGCCAGTTAGTCATTAATAAAATTCCTAATGATGTTGCTACTCCTTTTCCTCCTTTAAAGCCAAAAAAGATGGGAAAAGTATGTCCTACGACTACAGCAATCCCTGCAATCTGAAGTAATAATTCTTTATTTACATTTTCTAATATATTGCCAAGAATAATAGAAATGGTAATGGCTACTATACCTTTTAAAATATCACATACTAAAGTAATTATTGCTGCTTTTTTTCCTACAGCACGTAACATATTTGTGGTTCCCGCATTCCCACTTCCTTTTTCTCTTACATCAAATCCTGCCATTTTTTTACTCAAGATAATTGAAAAATTTATACTTCCTATACAATAGGCAATAATTGCCATTATACTATTTACGATCATGATTATTTTCCTCCTTTGACTATAAAATACTATTCTTTAATAAGAATTATCTTTTTCCTTTTTTTCTCTAACGATTATTCTAACTGGGGTTCCTTCTAGTCCAAATTCTTTTCTCATTTGATTAATTAAGTATCGTTCATAGGAAAAATGGAATAATTCTTTTTGATTGACAAATATGACAAATGTTGGTGGTTTAGTAGAAGCTTGTGTGCCATAATATATTTTTAATCGTTTTCCCTTATCGGTTGGTGGTTGAACAATCGCAATTGCCTCATTAATAACTTGATTTAAGATAGAGGTAGATACTCTCATAGCATTCTGTTTGGCTACATAGTTAATTTGATCAAATAATTTATGAATTCTTTGCCCTGTTTTTGCTGATACAAAAATCATGGGTGCATAAGATAAATACTTTAATCTGTCATATACTTCTTTTTTATATTGTTCCCATGTGCCTGTTTCTTTTTCCAACATATCCCACTTGTTAACAACAATAATAACAGCTTTTCCTGCTTCATGTGCTTCTCCTGCAATTTTTGCATCTTGGTCAGTTACACCGTTCTGTAGCATCAATCATCATTAAGCAAACATCAGCTCTCTCAATAGCTAATAATGTTCTCATAATACTAAATTTTTCAATGGATTCTTTGACTTTACTCTTTCTTCGAATACCAGCTGTATCAATGAATACATATTTTCCCTTTTCATTGGTAAATTCGGTATCTATCGCATCACGAGTTGTTCCTGCTATATCACTGACAATGGTTCTATTTTCTCCCAAAATTTTATTGATTAAAGAAGATTTACCTACATTTGGTTTGCCAATAACCGCTACTTTAATAACCTCTTCTTCTTTCTCATCTTCGTAGACTGGTGGGAAATTTTCCCATATTTTGTCTAGTACATCGCCTATACCAATAGCATTTGTAGCAGAAATTGGATAAGGTTCTCCTATTCCTAAATGATAAAACTCATAAGCTTCTTGTTTATCTTTATCAAAATTATCTGCCTTATTACATACTAAAACAATTGGTTTTTTAGACTTTTTAAGCATTAACGCAATTTCTCGATCTGAAGCAGTAACCCCTTGTTTAACATCTGTTACAAATAAAATGACATCTGCCATAGCAATGGCTAAGTTAGCTTGTTCTCTCATTTGTGATAATAGAATTCCTTCCGCATCAGGCTCTATTCCACCTGTATCAATTAAAGTAAAATCTCTTCCTCTCCAATTTGTTTCTGCATAAACTCTATCTCTTGTCACACCAGGTGTATCTTGCACGATGGATATTCTGCTTCCTGCTAAATAATTGAAAAAAGTAGATTTACCTACATTTGGTTTTCCTATGATTGCTACAATTGGTTTCATTTGTCGTCATTAAGGGACATACCTTTTCCTTTGTCATCAAGCCTTTATGATTCTGTTTAGAAAAAAGTTTCCTTGTACCCTTTCTCCTTTCTTTTTTTGATAGGTATAGTATATCATATTTATCATGAAAACAACAAGGATAATTTTCATTTCGTTTATTTTTTTCTTGCTATCATATATTATATTGCTTTCTTTTCATCGAAAAAAGATTAATATAGCCTTATATTAACCTTTTTCTTTATCTTATATCTTAGCAATTCCACCAATAATTTTGCTGTCTTCCGCAGAAGATAACCATTTTGCTCCTCCTGAAACAACAACCATATCTCCTTTTTCTAGTATTCCTTTTTGCTTTAATTTTTCAATTCCTTGCTCTACTACCTCATCAATGTTATTTTGCTTTTCTACATAAATTGGTGTTACATTCCAAGCAATAGCTAATTGATTGAATGTCCTTCTATTATCTGTAATGGCTAAAACTGGACATCCTACACCTAATCCAGAAAATCTTCTTGCAGAATCCCCTGTATGAGTATAACATACAATAGCATCTGCATTTAGATTCATTGCCATAACTGCTGTTGAATAAGCAATTTTACTTTCTAGACAATCCATATTGATATCTTCTTTACTTTTAAATCTTTTCCAGTAATCAATATCTCTTTCTACTCGATTAGCTATTTTTACCATAGTTTGAACACATTCAACAGGATATTTTCCCATTGCACATTCTCCAGATAACATAACTGCACTTGTTCTATCATAAATAGCATTAGCAACGTCACTTGCTTCTGCTCTGGTTGGTAATGGATTGTATGTCATTGTTTCTAACATTTGTGTTGCTGTAATAGATGGTTTATTCGCTCTATTAGATAATTTAATAAACCTTTTTTGCATAACTGGTGGTTCTGTAAAATCTGTTTCTGTAGCCATGTCTCCACGTGCAATCATTTGAACATCTGCATTGTCAACGATCTCTTCCATGTTTTCTAGACCTTCTACATTTTCTACTTTTGTCATAATTTTAATGTCTTTTCCACCATTTTCATCCAATACTTTTCTTACTTGATCAATATCATCTTTGTTTCTTGCAAATGATATAGCAACATAATCATAGTCATGTTCACAAGCTGTTTTTAAGTCGGCAATGTCTTTTTCTTTTAAGGCTGGCAAACGTACTGCTGTTCCTGGTAAATTGATAGTCTTTCTACTTCCTAATCCATTTCCATGTACTACAGTACATACAATATCTTTGTCAACAATTTCATCAATTACTAGTTCAATTGCACCATCATCAATTAATACTTTGCTTCCTGGTTTTACATCTTTATATAATTCTTTATAAGATACAGAAACTTTATCTTTATCTCCTATAATATCTTCGTTTACTAATGTAAACTTTTGTCCATCTTCTAGCTTGATTTTTTCATTCTTTCCTGTTACCAACATTCCTGTTCTAATTTCTGGTCCTTGCATATCTAATAGTAGAGAAATTGGTATGTCTAGCTCTTTTCTTAGTTTTATGATTTCTTCTGTTTTCTCTGACTGTTCTTCCCAACTACCATGTGAATAATTGATTCTGGTAACATTTAAACCTGCATCAAACAATTCTCTTAACTTGTGTTCACTAGCTGGTCCTATTGTTCCCACAATTTTTGTTTTTCTTAAAACTTTTTTCATATTCTCTTTCATTCCTTTCTTGAGGTAACTTATTATGGAGAAAACTTTCTGTCAATTTCCGAATAAGTCCTCTTTATTAAAACTATCTTTTATTATATCATAAACTATTTACAAAATTCAACATTTTTTACTATTTTTTCTATTTTATCTCATTAATTTAAAGCAATTAAAGCATGTAAGGTTTTTTCATCTTCACTTTTTATTGCTACAATATGTTTTCCCTCTTCATAAGTATATTGACCTATAACAATATCCCCTAATTTAATTTCCTTTTTATACATAATTCGTATTTGCTGAAAAGGTCTTTGCTGATATACTGATTCTGGTAAAGCTTCATAAGCTAAATCTAAATAATACAAATTATGCATATGCCCTATTACATCTATATCTTTCCTCTTTGTCTGATATATTATACTACTTTGATAATTTTCTGGTACCTTTATTTTCTCTATTTGTTTTTCTTTAAAGGCTAACTTGTGTATTTCTGACTCATATTGTTGTGCCATGTTTTGTTCAACTTTTACTAGTTTCTTCGTTTGATTATGAATTAATAACCATTTAGAAGTTGCTACTACACAAAGTTGATTCTTATCATCATAGATCTCAAAATCACGGTAGGCATAACATTTTATGATATCTCTTGACCATGTGTGTATGGTTAAAATTTGTCCATATTCTGGTCTTTTGATTACTTCTACTTTCCAATCCAATAATAACCAAGTTAAATGTGTTATGTCTGTCGTATTTATGCCATATCCTACACTGTCTGAATGATAAGCAGCTATATTTTCCAAGTATTCCAAAATTGCTTTATCACTTACTTCTTTTTTTCTCCCCACATCTTTTAAACCTATTTTAAATTTTTCTTGGTAAACCATTTTATTTCCTTCCTTTATCGTATATCTAAAATTTCTCCATTAATATCCTGGTTTCTTTAGCAATTTGAACATATTCTTCTTATATTCTTCTACTCCTGGTTGATTAAATGGATTAACTCCTAATATCATCCCTGACATAGCACATGCTTTTTCAAAAAAGTAAATCAACTCCCCTAAATTTTCCTCATCTAGTTGATTCATTTTGATAATAATATTAGGAACTTTACCTGTTACATGAGCTTCTATGGTTCCCTCCATTGCTTTTTTATTCACATAATCCAATCCCTTTCCTGCTAAGTAATTTAGACCATCTAAATTGTCTTCATCTGGATGAATGGTAATGTCTGTCTTCGATTTATCTATCGTTATGATTGTTTCAAATAAATTTCTTCTTCCTTCTTGAATATATTGTCCCATAGAGTGTAAATCGGTTGTAAAGTCAACCCCTGCTGGAAATATTCCTTTTTTTTGTTTTCCTTCACTCTCTCCAAATAATTGTTTCCACCACTCAGTAAAATAGTGCAATTTAGGTTCATAATTTACTAATATTTCATTGGTTCTCTTATACGTTTTATATAAAATATTTCTTACTACTGCATATTGATAACATTCATTATATTTTAAATTTGCATCATTGTATCTTTGTTGACCAATTCTTGCTCCTTCCATTAGTTTATCAATATCAATGCCTGCACAAGCGATAGGCAACAAACCGACAGCAGTTAAAACAGAATACCTTCCCCCTATATTATCAGGTACAATAAACTGTTCGTATCCTTCATTCTGAGCTAATGTCTTTAACGCTCCTTTTTCTTTATCTGTTGTTGCATAAATTCTACTTCTTGCTTCATCTATACCATATTTATTTTCTAGTATTTCTCTAAAAATTCGAAAAGCAATAGCTGGCTCTGTTGTCGTTCCTGATTTCGATATCACATTAACAGAAAAATCTTTGTTTCCAATATATTCAATTAACTCATTAAGGTAATTGGGACTTAAATTATTTCCTACATATAAAATTTGTGGATACTTCCTTTGTTTTTCTGGAAGCATATTATAAAATGAACTCGTTAAACTCTCTATCACAGCTCTTGCTCCTAAATAAGAGCCTCCAATGCCGTATTACGACTAAAATGTCAGATTCTTTCTTTATTTTTTTTGCTGCTTTTTTAATTCTAGCAAATTCTTTCTTGTCGTAATCTGATGGTAAGGTTAGCCATCCCACATAATCTTTTTCTTCATTTGCTCTTCTATGCAAATCTTTATGAATATTTTCTACCTGTTCTTTGTATTCTAGAATACTTTTTTGTGTAATTCCACTTTTTTTTAAGTTCAACTTGATTTCTGACATATTTTTACCCCTTTCTTCTTTCGATTCTCCTTACGCCTATTATATAAAAACAAAAAAAAAAATTCAAGTTGTCTCCTGAATTTTTTTCTTTCATCTATTACCACATGATTTTTTGATTATTGTTCTGGATGACCTTATTTCTTTTGGGAAGTGGTATCACATAACTTGCCATCTCTTCTAACTCAACAGAATATATATCTTCCTCTATAGAATATACTCTTTTTTTACTTCT
>CANOPF010000040.1 GCA_947568535.1 uncultured Clostridium sp.
TTGCTATACTGCTGCCTATTATTGCTTTTTAATTTGCAAAAAATATCATTTGGATTATCAATCTGCTACAAGAGCAGCCATGCTTCACGATTTATTTTTATATGATTGGAGAATTAGACAACCAGATCGCAAAGGACTCCATGCCTTTACTCATGGTAAAAAAGCTTGTGAAAATGCTTGTCAACTATTCGATTTAACCGAAAAAGAAAAAGATATTATTATCAAACATATGTGGCCCATTACCATTGAATTTCCTAAATCAATCGAAGGATTCATCTTAACCTTTGTAGATAAATATTGTGCCTTATCTGAATCATTTGATGTAGTTAAATCGAGATTGTTTAAGAAACCATCATTTCGCTATGCATATGTATTTTTAAGCTTAATCATCATTCATATTTAATCCAAAAATAGAGAATAACCTCCATAGTAATGGTAGATTATTCTCTATTTATTTTCTTCAACCCAACGAATCAACTTAATATCTTTATACTTCGATAATACTGTTTTGTATTTATCATATTCTTCTTCCCACAACATGTCTGGCACATGATCAAAAGCTCTAAATATTTTTTCTGCCTCTGATAAGTAGATTAATTGTTCTTGTGGAGACATGTTTTCATACTGTTTGGCAAATTGATATAATTTATCTAACATTTGATTTGCTTCAACAAATGTCCAAAAATCTTTTACTTTCATTCCCAACAATTTAATTTGCAATATAGCATAAGTGATTAAAGCAACGATTACAAATATTAATATATACATAATTGTCCATATGGTCATTTTAATTACCTCTCTTTTGTTTTTCCTTTTGTACTACTTTTAAAGTATAACATGTCTAACATTTTTTTGCAACTTCTTGTTTTATTGTTTTTGTTTAATTGAATAAAAAAATGAAATATAAACTTGTCTGATTTCTATTTTTTATGTTATAATCATAAGAATAGAAAAAATAGATTTAGCATAAGGAAATGATTAATTATGGAAAAAAAATTTATCCTAACAAAAAAAGCAGGTATTTATGGTATTATGGGAAATCTCTTTTTGTTTATCATAAAAACCATCATTGGATTTATTAGCCATAGTCAAGCTATGATTGCTGATAGTTTCAATAGTGCAGGTGATATTTTTGCTTCTTTGATGACATTTATTGGCAACAAAATTGCTAGTGTCCCTCATGATGATGATCATAACTTTGGGCATGGAAAAGCCGAATATATATTTTCTCTATTTATTAGCCTATCTATGATTTTAGTCGCTAGCAAATTATTCTATGATTCTTTTATCACCTTGGTATTTGGTAGCCAAATTCAATTTTCTTGGATTCTTGTTATTGTTTGCATAGCAACCATTATCATTAAACTATGTCTTTTCTTCTATACGAAACATGCTTACAAACAACATCATAATATCCTATTAGAAGCCAATATGAAAGATCATAAAAATGATTGTATTGTGACTACTTTTACTCTATTTTCTATTTTACTGACTTTATTTCATATTGATTGGTTTGATAGTATTGTTGGTATTGGAATATCCCTTTGGATTTGTTATACAGGTATCACTATTTTTCTAGAAAGTTATCATGTTCTAATGGATATTAGTATAGATGAGAAGACTAAAAATTTAATCGTAACAATTGCCCAGAGTTACACAAAGATTCAACAGGTGGAAGATATTGTTTCTACTCCTGTTGGTAATCAATATTTAGTATTTTTAACCATTAACTTAGACGGAACTATGTCTACTTTTACAAGTCACGAATTGGCTGATCGTCTGGAAAAAGACATAACTCATTTAGATAAAGTTTACAAAGCCATTGTCCACGTTAACCCAATTTAATATCACCTTTTATGCTGTGTTGTCCTTGGATCTTCATATTCTTCGTCTAATTCTTGTATAATGTCTTCTACCTTTTTATCCTTTTGTCTTTTTTCAGCAAACTTTTCTTTAATATAATTTGCATCTGGTTTGCCTTCTTTATAAAATCCCCATCTACTAGCTAAGATGTCATAACTAATCTTTTCTCCTGAAGATAATTCTACAAATTCTTCTGGTAGATGGATATGAGATTTTGTTCTATCCTCCCCATCCAAATCTTTTACGCTTTTGGGTTCACAATCTGGATATTTTTCTTGATGTCTTTTTACTTCTTGATAACCTTCCTCTACTGAACGATATCCATTATGATATTCTTGTGCTAATTTTAGTGTTTCTATATCTGTACCCTCTAATGTATTTTTAGCATTTGACGTTTCTAGTTGCCTATCTAAACACTTATTTCCTTCAATCCCTTTTCCTCCAATTGTTTTTCTAGGAGAATGATAAACTTCTACCTCTCCATATTGTCCCTTTTCTATGCCAATAGTTCCTTCTCCTACTTTCAATCTTGTCAAAACATCTCCATTTTTAACAGAATCATTTTGTTTAATTTGGTAATTTCTTTCTGACGGATTAGTTCCTTCTTGCGTATCATTTTCTAAATTTAATTTCTGTACTCTTCCTTTTTTAGTCACTATAACTGCTTCATATCTAGAAGTATGACCTTGTTCTTTTTGTCCCTTCTCATTTTGTAATTTTTTTACATCACCTGATTCAACAATTCCCATTGTTAATGGTTCATCACCATATTCTAATGAAGGCATTTTTTTATTTCTCTGTAAAACTTGTTCTAAATTATGCATATCAGTAACTCTTGTATCCATATCCACTTCTTGTTTAATATGAATATCTTTTAACTGATTATTTGGCTTTTTCGATTTCTGTACTTGCTTAAAAACATCTTCCTGTTTTTCTTTTTTTTCTTCCTTTTGACTCTGCCAATCTTCTAAAATATCTTTTACTTTCATTTTTTCTAGAAATTGCTGAATTTGTTCTTTTTCTAATGGCGATATATGGTTTGTCTGCTGTGTATCTTTCGTTTCTGCTGATATCATATTTTCTAATGTATCTTGCCTAAAAATAATGGTTTGCCCTGGTATTTTTGGGGTATATACACCCAGTAAATGTAAAAAGTAATATTTTATCATTTTCCCCTCTGTTTTGGCTAATATTTCTTTTCTTTTTCCTTCCCATGGAATACAGCCTATTATATTAAAAATAGATCTCTCTTGCCAAATTTGGGGGATTACCTTCTCATGAATTAATTTGGTTATCTTTAATTTGTCTTCATTTGATATGTTTATATCCTTTTTGAACACAATTTTTTGTTCCCTCATTAACGGTTCATAAACACCGATTAACGCTAAATGATAATATTTGAAAAATTCACCATCTTCTTTTAGCAATATTTCTTCACCTATCATTTGCATTTTATTACACCTCTTCATCTTATCTCATTTCAGCAATTACATCATAATGACTAATTTGAATAATTGTACACTTTACTATATCTCCTATTTGACTTTGCCTTTTTGTGTCTGTCTTCTTTATATATACTAATCCATCTATATCTGGTGCATCTTGCTTTGTTCTTCCGACATAATACTTCCCATCAAAAGTAATATTTTCGATCAAAACATAAATTTCTTTATTCACTTTTCTTTCTAAATTTTGTTTAACAATTTGTTGTTGCCTTGCCATCATTTGATGATATCTTGCTTTCTTCGTATTCCCATGGATTTGTTCTGGTAACTTTTCTGCTGGCGTCCCCTCTTCTTTTGAATACATAAAAACCCCTAATTTATCAAATCTCACTACTTCGATAAATGTTAATAATTCATCAAAATCTTTTTTTGTTTCTCCCGGAAACCCTACAATCAAACTTGTCCTTAATGTTACATTAGGAATTCTCTTTCTTATTTTTTCTATTAATTCTTGTATTTGTTTTTGGGAAGTTTTTCTGTTCATCTTCTTTAATATTGGATCAGATATATGTTGAATTGGTATATCAAAATATTGAGCTATTTTTGGATTATTAGCAACAACGTCAATGAGTTGATCGGTAATTCCTTCTGGGTAAGCATATAAAAATCGTACCCATTTAATTTCTTTTATTTGACTAATTTCTTCTAACAATTCTGCTAATTTACTTTCCCCATATCTATCTACACCATATTTAGTCGTATCTTGTGCAATAATAATTAATTCCTGAATACCCTGTTGGGCTAATTTCTGAGCTTCCTCTAAAATATCCTCTTTTTTTCTACTTACAAATGGTCCTCTAATATAAGGAATAGCACAATAAGTACACTTATTACTACATCCCTCTCCTATTTTTAAATAGGCATAATTCTTACCTGTTGTAACTATCCTATTTAAAAATTGTTCTTGTGTTAACATTGGCATAGGTAAAATATCGGTTATCTTTTTCTTCCCGATTGCTTCACTTTCATTTACTTTATCTCTTTTTATTAAGTCTTCTATTTTATCCCATAACTTATCATATTCTTCTATTTTGATTAACAAATCTATTTCTGGAAGTAATTTTCCTAATTCTGTATAATATCTTTGTACTAAACATCCCATAACAATTAAATATTTACATTGTTGTTTCTTATATTCTGCCATTTCTAAAATAGTATTAATCGCTTCCTCTTTTGCAGAATCGATAAAACCACAAGTATTAATTACAATAATATCTGCCTTTGTTTCATCATTTACCACTTCAAATTTATTTTTCTTAAATAGACCTATTGTTACTTCTGTATCAATTAAATTTTTACTACATCCTAAAGATACAAATCCTACTTTCATTTTTTCTTTCATCCTTCCTAAAGTACATCTTAATCTTTATGACTACAAATATGTTTTCTTGTTAATTCCATCAAATCTAATTGGGTAAAACCTTCTATTTGTGTCTTACTTCTATCCTTTTTCAACTCTTCTTTTAATAATGTATAAATTTTCTCTTTATTTTCCTCACTTTTCATATCAATATAATCAATAATAATAATCCCACCAATATCTCTTAATCGCAATTGCTTAGCAATCTCTATGGTAGCTTCTTTGTTTACTTTATAAATTGTTTGCTCTAAATTTTTATTTCCTATATACTTCCCTGTGTTGACATCAATGGCTGTTAATGCTTCTGTTTTATCAATAGTAATAAAACCTCCACACTTTAACCAAACTTTCCTATTTTGTACTTTTTGTATTTGTTTTTCTAAATCATATTTATCTAATAAATTTGCTTTTTCTTCTAATGTTATCATAACATGATGATATTCTGGATTGTTCCTTTTAAATTCTTCTAATTCTTTTTTTAGTTCTTTGTCATTTATGGTAATTTGTTCTATCGTATTTTTCGTTAGATCAATCAACATCTTTTCTATCATATTTTCACTTTTATATAACAACTGTGGCTTCCTTAACTCTGGGCTAATATGCGTTTGAATAATATCATTCCATTTCTTTTCTACTTTTTTTATATCGTTAATTACCTCTTGTTCTTTATTTTGAGCAGAGGTTCTGATAATTGCACCATTTCCTTCACTTAAATTTTCTTTGACTAATTGGATTAATCGTTCTTTCTCTTTTTTATTTTCTATTTTCTGAGAAATGGTTATAATTTCTGTATTAGGAAGTAAAGCAATATATTTACTTGGTAAATTAATATGAGTAGATACTCTTGCTCCCTTTTTATCGTTACTATCTTTTTTTACTTGTACCAATAATTTTTGATTTGGCTTTACTACTTTCTCTATCGTAATGTCTTCTTGCTTTATTTCTTTTTTTTCATCCATTTTAGGTAAAATATCTTTTAAATGAATAAAACTATTCTTATCGGTTCCAATATCAACAAAAGCCGATTGCATCCCTTCAATGATATCTTTGACTATGCCAATATATATATTCCCTTCTTTTTTATCATCTTCATTATTTTCTTCATAATACTCTACAAGTTTTCCATTTTCTACTAAAGCTATTTTTCTTTCTTGATTTTCTTTTTGTATGATAATCTCTGTCATCTTTATTATCCTTTCTTATTACCAATGGGAAGATTTCTATCGATAAATTTCTAATTAAATCGATTCATTGCTTTATCCATTCCCTGTTTAATGATTTCAATTACGGCTTCTTTTGCTAAATTTATTCCTTTTTCTAGTTCTTCTTTCTCTTCTTCAGGAATGGAACCTAGTACATAGTTAACTAAATCTACTTTTTCTTTCGGCATTCCAATCCCTACTCTTATTCTTTTAATGTTCTCTGTCTTTACTGCCTGTAAAACAGATTTCATTCCATTATGTGTTCCTGCTCCTCCTGCTTTCCTTATTTTTATCTTACCAGGCTGAATATCTATATCATCATAAATAACAATCAACTGGTCAATATGCAATCGATAAAATTGCATAACTTCTCGAATACTTTCTCCACTTAAATTCATAAAAGTTTGTGGCTTTAATAAAATTACTTCTTCTCCCTCAACAATACCTTTTCCATATAATCCTTTAAATTTTTTTTTGATTACTTCAATTTTATACTGTTTAGCCAATTGATTAATTGTATTAAATCCCATATTATGTCTTGTATGACGATAATCATTTTCTGGATTACCTAATCCTACTATTAAATACATGATTCTTCTCCTATTTTTTATTGAACTACTATTATTTTAACTTTTTTTTTGCTCTTTTTCAAGTTTTTCCTTAATTTTCTTTTCTTCATAAAAAGTTGAGACAGAAAAAATCGAATTTCTTCTGTCTCAACAATTGGCATTCGCTCCACACGAATGTCTTCTCTTTTTTATTATTATTCTGCTGATTCTTCTGTTTCTGGAGCTTCATAAGCTTCTAAAATAGCTTTTTGAATTTTCTCTCTTGTTTCAGCATTGATTGGATGAGCTATATCTTTGAATTCTCCGTTTGGAGTTTTTCTACTTGGCATAGCTATAAATAATCCATTTTGACTTTCGATAACTTTAATGTCGTGTACTGCGAATTCATTATCGAATGTTACAGAAGCAACAGCTTTCATTCTGTTCTCTGAATTTACTTTTCTTAAACGTACATCTGTGATTTGCATTTTGCGTGCACCGCCTTCCTTAAGTTTTAATATTATTTTGTACATATAGCTTATTTCTTATGTACAATTATATTATTCTTCATAAAAAAAGTTTTTCCTTCTTTTTTTTACAAAAAAATTAATTTTTATTTCTTGTCACATTATTTGACTTTTTCAATATGATATACAAGTCAACTTTTTATCTAAATTTTTCTTAAAGTATTGTATTTTAACACAGATAATTATATAATTTATCTGTTTGAAAAAAAGGAGTGTTATAAATGCCAAATATTGATAAACTAAAGAAATTTAAAACGATTCATATGATTGGAATTGGTGGTGTTAGTATGAGTGGAATTGCCGCCATTTTAAAGAATTGGGGATTTACTGTAACTGGTTCAGATACCTCTGATTCTGAAAATCTTAATATTTTAAGACAAAAAGGAATTAAGGTTGTCATTGGTCATAATTTACAAGATGTTGCTCATGCTGATATAGTCGTTTACTCAGCTGCTGTTAAACAAGATGATCCTGAGATGTTAGAAGCTAAGAAATTACATATACCAACAATAGAAAGAGCTGATTTTTTAGGAGATATTACCCGTTGTTATCAAGATACTATTTGCGTATCAGGAACACATGGAAAAACAACAACCACCTCTATGATCTCTCTTTGTTTTTTAGAAGCTTTATTAGACCCTAGTATTCAAGTTGGGGCTTATTTAAAACAATTAAATGGAAATTATAAAGTTGGAAATAGTGAGCATTTTATTCTTGAAGCTTGTGAATATGTTGAAAGTTTCCTAAAATTCACACCTAAAGCAGAAATTATTCTTAATATCGATAACGATCACTTAGATTATTTTAAAAC
This sequence comes from uncultured Clostridium sp., assembly GCA_947568535.1. GTDB lineage: Bacteria > Bacillota > Clostridia > TANB77 > CAG-508 > CAG-269. Next base: position 7,817 of record CANOPF010000040.1, read on the forward strand.
ATTTGAAAAGATAAAAAAAGCTTTTATTAACTATGTAAAACTTTTGCCTAATGACGGTATTTTAATTGTAAATGCTGATGATCAAAATTGTTTAGATTTAATCTCATTTACACAAGCTACTACCATTACCTATGGTATTGAAAATAAAACAGCTGATTTTTATGCAGAAAATATTACTTTTGATGAAGATGCTTTTCCCGCATTTGATGTCTATCATCAAGGGAACTTTTTTAGTCATGTAAAACTTTCTGTACCTGGTATTCACAACATATTAAACGCTTTATCTTGTATTGCTTTATGCACTAAATATGGTATAGAAAAAAATACCATTCAATCTGCTTTACTTAAATTTACTGGTGCTCACCGAAGATTTGAATTTAAAGGAAAAATAAAAACTAATGTTAGTGTATATGATGACTATGGTCATCATCCTACCGAAATTTTAGCTACTGCTAAATCACTTTCTCATAAAAGCTATCATAATTCTTGGGTTGTGTTTCAACCGCATACTTATAGCAGAACAAAGAATTTACTAGCAGACTTTGCTAAATCTCTACTTAGTTTCGATCATGTAATTATTTTAGATATATATGCTGCCAGAGAAAAAAATACTTATGATATTTCTTCTAACGATTTAGTTAAAAAATTGATGTCAATGGGAAAAGAAGCAAAATATATTCCTGATTTCAACAAATGTGTTTCCTATTTGAAAGATAATGTGAAAGAAAATGATATTGTTTTAACTCTTGGTGCAGGAACAGTAACAGAAATTGGATCGATGTTATTAACGTAATTTTTTTATTCCCCAGAATTCATCTGGGGGATTTACGTTATACACGTATGTCTTTCATTTTCGTTTCTGGTTGTGCTAAGTCTTTTGTAATATATTGTAACCTTTCTATTTGTGCACGAAAAATACTATGATCTCGCTCATTCATTTCTATGGTTTCTCTCATTGTTCTTTTTATTTCTTTTGTCATATTTTCTATTTTGCTATTTAGCATTTTTCCTACCTCATGAATTTCATTAGCGATTTCTAAAGTATATTGATCAAACCTTGTATCTATTTCTTCTTCTAGCTTTTTTTGTCCTCGTTGTAAGTTTTTTATATCTGTCTGCATTTGTTTTTGTCCTTGTTGTAATTCTTTTATATTTCTTTTCATCTCAACTTGTCCTTGTTGCAATTCTTCTATATTTCTTTTCATCTCAATTTGCCCTTGTTGCAATT
>CANOPF010000041.1 GCA_947568535.1 uncultured Clostridium sp.
TTTCCCAATTGTTGTTGCATTATTTGCATCTTCTTCCGTTTCCCAAAGAACAAAATCAGTCCATATATCTCCTTGTAAATAATGTTCCCAAGAGATAAATCCCTTTGCTTTAGAAATAATTTCATCGTGTAATTTTTGAGTTAATTCTACAAATTGTTCTTCACTTACACCTTTTTTAAGTTTATATGAAAATATCCATGCTGTTTTATTCATATATAATTCCTCCCCCTACAATTTACTATCTCGTATTTTGATTATACCATAAAGAACAAGCCATTTTCAACTTAATTACTTACCCAACTTATTGTAATGTTGTCTAGATGATTATAACATAATTATCCCCCAGTATAACTGGGGGATTTTCATATCGGCCTATAAGGCCTTTATACTAGCTGACGCTGAAGCGTCCCAGTTTGACAGCTTCGCCGAGACTATCGTAAAAGTTGTGCAACTGCACATTCATTTTAACCTTGACTTAATTTTAAAAAGCACATTAACATTTGTGGAAGAGGATTATAATTTATTTGTTAAGTTCATTTAAAAATATCTCATTTAACATTTTAGGATTTGCTTTTCCTTTTGTTTCTCTCATTGCTTGACCTACTAAAAATGTTAATGCTTTCTCTTTTCCAGATTTATAATCTGCAACCGACTGTAGATTTGCCTCTATTATTTTTTTAACAACTTCTCTTATTGTATTTTCATCTGAAATTTGAATCCATCCTTTTTCTTTTATAATATCTTCAGGATCTTTAGGATTTTCAAATAGTTCTACTAAAACTTTTTTTGCAATACTTGAGCTTATTGTTCCTTTATCTACTAAAATAATTAATTTACTTAGCTCATCTTTTCCAAATGATATTTCTTTAGGTTCTATTGCTTTTTCATTTAATATTTTCGAAATATCTGTAATAATCCAATTACTTACTGCCTTTGGGTTATTACATTTATTTGTAGTATTTTCAAACAAATCTGCTAAATATTTTGAAGATGTTATTATATTTGCATCTTTCTCTGATAATCCATATTCTGATATATATCTATCTTTTCTACTTACAGGTAATTCTGGTAAATTTTTTCTGATATTTTCAATATAATCTTCTGAAAGCTGTATTGCAACTAAATCAGGCTCTGGAAAATACCTATAATCTTGAGCATCTTCTTTATCTCTCATTGGAAATGTTTTTCCTGCTATATCATCCCATCTTAAAGTTTCTTGTTCTATTTTTCCACCATCTTCTAAAATATCAATTTGTCTTTCAACTTCATATTCAATAGCTCTTACAATACTTCTAAATGAGTTCATATTTTTCATTTCTGTACGAGTTCCTAGCTTTGTATCTGTTTTCTTTTTTACTGAAACATTGACATCTGCTCTTAAAGATCCTTCTTGCATTTTACAATCTGAAACTTCTATATATTCTAGTATTGCTTTTAAATTTCTCATATATGTTTCAACTTCTTTGCTACTTCTTAGGTCTGGCTCTGAAACTATTTCTATTAAAGGTACTCCTGCTCTGTTTAAATCAACAAGACTCCCTCCCCCAAACTCATCGTGGTTTAACTTTCCTGCATCTTCTTCTATATGAATTCTTGCTAATCTAATTTGCTTTTTACCATTTTCTGTATCTATTTCAACATAACCATGTTCACAAAGTGGTTTATCAAATTGAGATATCTGATATGCTTTTGGTAAATCAGGATAAGTATAATTTTTTCTGTCATTCTTACTATCTTTTGAAATTTCACAATTTGTTGCTAGTCCTGCTTTTACTGCATATTCTACAACTTTTTCATTAAGTACAGGTAATGTTCCTGGCATTGACATACAAATTGGGCACACATGTGTATTTGGCTCAGCTCCAAATGTTGTTGGACAAGAACAAAATATTTTTGTTTTTGTACATAATTCACTGTGTACCTCTAGTCCTATTATCACTTCATAATCACTTCTTGACATCTATTTACCACCTTTCATTTTAGCTTTATAATTTTCTCTAAACTTGATTTGCTGTTCAATTGTATATGCTGCATTTAAAATTGTTTCTTCTTGAAATTTATTTCCAATTATCTGCATTCCTATTGGCATACCCTCGCTGTCTACTCCGACCGGAATTGATATTCCTGGAAGTCCTGCTACATTTAAAGGAACTGTACATATATCGGCCAAATACATCTCTAGTGGATTATTTGATTTAGATCCTATATCATAAGCTACAACTGGTGATGTTGGTGTAATTATAATATCATATTTTTGAAAAGCCTTATTAAATTCATTTATAACTAATGTTCTAACTTTTTGAGCTTTCTTATAATATGCATCATAATATCCTGCAGAAAGTACATATGTGCCAAGCATTATTCTTCTTTTTACTTCATCTCCAAATCCTTCACTTCTTGATTTTCTGTATAATTCTTTTAAATTGTTATAATTTGGTGTTCTATATCCATATCTTATACCATCAAATCTACCTAAATTTGAACTTGATTCTGCCCAAGCTATTATATAATATGATGATAAGGCATACTTATCAATACTTAATGAAAATTCTTCAACTTTTGCACCTAGTTTTTTATATTCTTCAATTGTATTTTCAATTGATTTTTTTACCTCTTCATTTATTCCTTCTCCGAAGAATTCCTTTGGTACACCTATTCTTAAATCCTTAACATCATTTTTCAAGCATTTTGTATAATCTTTCTTTGGAATATTTGCTGATGTAGAATCTTTTTCATCATGACCTGCAATTAAATTTAATAAGATAGCACTATCAGTTACATCTTTTGTAATCGGTCCAATTTGTTCTAATGATGAAGCATACGCTACTAACCCATATCTTGAAACTAATCCATAAGTTGGTTTTAATCCTACTACACCACAAAAACTTGCAGGTTGCCTTATTGATCCTCCTGTATCTGAGCCTAATGTCCATGGTACCATATTACTTGCTACCGCTGCTGCCGAACCTCCAGAAGACCCTCCTGGAACTTTATTTAAGTTCCAAGGGTTTTTTGTTTTCTTAAAATATGAATATTCTGTTGAGCCACCCATAGCAAATTCATCCATATTTAATTTACCTAAATTAATAATATCTTGTTTATTTAATTTTTCTATAACTGTTGCATCATAAGGCGAAATAAAGTTTTCTAACATTCTTGAGCCACAAGTTGTTTTAATTCCTTTTGTGCATATTGCATCTTTTATGCCTATTGGAATTCCTGCATATTCACCTATTATTTCTCCATTTTCTTTCTTTTGTTCAATTTGTTTTGATTTCTTCAAAGCTTCTTCTGTCAATGGATTTATAAAAGCATCTATATCCTTTTCACATTCATTTATTTTATCTATATATGCTTTTGTTATATCTGTTATTTGAATTTCTTTGTTTATTATCTTATCTCGCAATTCATGTACAGTTAAATCTGTAATCTCCATATTCCATTCCTCCTAAATGACTTTTGGTATTTTGAACATATTTTGTTCTTTAGATGGTGCATTTTGTAATAATGTTTCATTATCTTCAAATACTTTTATTTCGTCTTTTCTAAATACATTTTTCTTTTCATTCGTTCCAATTGTAATATCTAAACTTTCTGTAGGTGCATTACTTATTGTATTTGCAAAGCTTAATATATCTTGTAATTGTAACGAATATTTCTCAATTTCATTTTCTGTCAATTCTAAATTTGCCAAATTTGCAATATGCAATATTTGTTCTCTACTAATTTCCATAATTCAATCTCCTATCTTTATTTTTCTATTAACGAGATATGAACATCTCTTAATTGGTCTTTTCTAACCTTGCTAGGTGCTCCCATCATTAAGTCTTGTGCTTTACTGTTTAATGGAAATGCTATAACTTCTCTTATTGTATCTGAATCTGTTAATAACATTAACATTCTATCAAAACCTGGTGCTATACCTGCGTGTGGTGGTGCCCCAAATTGGAATGCTGTATATAATGCTCCAAATTTTGTTTTTACTTTCTCTTCACTATAACCAGCCATACTAAATGCTTTTAACATTATTTCAATATCATGGTTTCTAACAGCTCCTGAAGATAGTTCCACACCATTGCATACCATATCATATTGATATGCTAGTATTTCTAATGGTTTTTCTTTTTCTAATGCTTCTAATCCACCTTGTGGCATAGAAAATGGGTTATGACTAAATTCTATTTTTCCATTTTCATCTAATTCAAACATTGGAAAATCAATTATCCAACAGAATTTGAATACATCTTCATCTATTAATGATAATCTTTTTCCTAATTCTAATCTTATTTGTCCTGCAAGTTCTGTTGCTCTTTTTTCACTATCTGCTATAAAGAAAATCGTATCTTCTTTTTCTAATTCTGCCAACTTTAATAATTCTGTTTTTAATTCATCTGGAATAAATTTATCAATTGGTCCTTTAAAAGTCATATCTTCTTGCACTTCTAAATATCCTAATCCTCCCATTCCAATAGACATTGCATATTCTAACATTTTTTCATGAAATCCTTTAGACATATGTCCACTTACTTTTATAGCTCTTACTGTTCTATCTATAAATGGTTTGAATGTACATTTTTTAAAAAATTCTGATAAATCTATAATATATAATGGGTTTCTTAAATCTGGCTTATCTGAGCCATATTTAAGTATTGCATCTTTATACGTAATTCTTGGGAATGGATATTCTGCAATCTGTTTATCCGAGAAATTTTTAAAAGTATTATACATCACAGGCTCTATTGCACTAAATACATCTTCTTGTGTTGCAAAACTCATTTCCATATCTAATTGATAAAACTCTCCTGGTGCTCTATCTGCTCTTGCATCTTCATCTCTAAAGCATGGAGCTATTTGAAAATATTTATCTATGCCTGATACCATTAATAATTGTTTAAATTGCTGTGGTGCTTGTGGCAATGCATAAAATTCTCCTGGATGTAATCTACTAGGTACTAGATAATCTCTAGCTCCTTCTGGTGATGAACTTGTAAGTATTGGAGTTTGAATTTCTAAAAATCCCTGTTCTTGCATTTGATTTCTTAAAAATTGTAAAACTTCTGCTCTTAATTTTAAATTATTTTTTAACCTGTCATTTCTTAAATCTAAATATCTATATTTTAGTCTTATATCTTCTCTTATCTCTTGATTTGTGTTTATCTCAAAAGGTAAAGTTCCTGTTCTTTTTCCTAAAATCTCTATTTCTTCAATTTTTATTTCAACAAGACCTGTACTTAATTTAGTATTAATTGTTTCTTCATCTCTTTGTCTAACTGTTCCCATAACTGTAACTGTTGATTCAATGGGAATATGAGATGCAAAATCAACATCTTCTGCCTTTCCAGAAGTTACAACTTGTGTAACACCATACATATCTCTTATATCTAAAAACACTAAACCTCCAAAATCTCTTATAGTTTCAACCCATCCTGCTATTCTTACTTTTTGGCCTACATCACTTAATCTTATTTCTTCGCAACTATGCGTTCTATATTTATTCATGCTTATCCCTCTTTTCTTTAATTATTTCATCACTATCCATAATTATAGTAACTGGTCCATCATTTATTAAGCTTACCTTCATGTCTGCTCTAAATATTCCAGTTTCTACAATTTTCAATTGTTTTTTGCATTCTTTAATAATATACTCATAAAGTTCCTTTGCTTTTTCTGCTTTTGCTGCATCTATAAATTCTGGTCTGTTTCCTCTTTCACAATTTGCATATAAAGTAAATTGTGAAACTAACAAAACTTCTCCATCTACATCTTTTAATGATAAATTCATTTTATCATTTGCATCATTAAATATTCTTAAATTAATCAATTTCTTTATTAAATAATCAGCTATGTCAGTTGTATCTTTATGTGTTATTCCTATAAAAACCAAAAAGCCTTTATTTATTTTTCCTACTATTTTTTTGTCTACTTCTACAGATGCACTTTTTACTCTTTGAATTACAAACTTCATCTTTTTCCTCCTAAAATTAATACTTACTTTAGGTATTCTAATTTCCGAAGAGGTCTACTTTTTATATACCCCATTTCACATTTCCCCTTTCATAGATATTTGAGTTTGGCGTTTTTATATAACAAAAAAAACGCCAAACTGCATAATGCAGGGACGAAACAAATTCCGCGGTACCACCCAACTTGAAAATATTTTAAAAATATTTCCCACTTTATAAAAAATTGCTCCAATATGTTTCGTATATTAGGTTGACCTTAAAGGGCTTTCAGCCGGTGACCCTCATTCTCTATAAGTGATTTCTAATTACTTTTATTGTACAAACGCAATATATACTTATATATAATATTACCATATTTTACTGGAGAATGTCAATCTTTTTTCAAAATTTCGTTCGCCAGTATAAATATACTATATAATTATATCCAATTTTTGTATTTTTATTTAATATTTTAATCTAACACATTTTCATTTACTCATATATATTAAAACCAGACAGTGTGTGACAAATTCATAGTTTTAATTTTTATTCATCTAACATTAATTTGGTTTTCTTGTTCTTTAATCTTTTTAATTGTTCTTTTTCAATTTCTTTAATGCTCTTTTCTGGTGTTGGTAAATTTTCTGGCATTGTTCCTCCAATATCTTCTATTGCCTTTCTTACCTTTGCCCCAACTTCATAATGTATCGAAGTTGCTTTGTTACAACTATTTATTTTATCCTTTTTTAGTTTTTCTTCTGTTTGAGATATTCTAAATAGATTAGCAATTAATTCCGTACTTCCCATAAAGTCTAATATTCTTTCATTATCTTTTAATCTTTTTCTTTCATGTATATCATCTACAGTTAGACCACCATATAATCCCATATATCCTGCATTTTGAAATTCTGCATATTCTTGGTTTGTTATTACACCTGCATTATGAGCTGCCTCCAATAACATTTGATTCCATTGTTTTATATCTCCACGAATTACTAATCTTTTATTATCTTCATCTAATTGATTAAAATAATCTGCTACTTCTTGTCTTCGTGTTTGAATTGCAAAATAAGTTTGTCCTAAAGCAATAACTTCTTTTCTAGGATCTCCGTTTTGTACTATTAAATAACAAGCATATCTTGATAGTTCATAATCTATGACTTCTTTTGTTGCATTTTTAGGCATTCCTATCGTTTTCCTGACCTCAGGAAAATGTTCTACAATTTCAAATCCACTATTCTGGCAAGACAATTTTGCTCTATCAATTACTTTTGCAAAGTTTTCCCATTTTTTATATTGTAAAACTTCACTTAACTCTCTTGCATTCCAATATTCTGTTCCGTCTTCTCTAATCTTTTTTATTATTTCAAAACTTTTATATTCTTTTGCTTGTAAATTACTCAATACTATCATCTCCAAATTGTTATTTTTTTATTGTTATTATTGTATCAAACATTTGTTTATTTGTCGAGTAGTTTTATGAATTTTCAATAAAAAAATATGTAATTTATATTTCTATAAAAAACATATTTTTAACTTAAGTTTTATCTCTAAACATTTTATAAAATTATACTACTCCGCATACCATATCAACTTCTATCGTTACCTTAATTTTATTATTTTCTACTCTTTTAACCTTATTTTTGCCTTTTTTCTCAAAACTAATAAAATCTTCAAAAGCAGTAAATTCAACTATTGTATCGAATCTTTTAGATATAGCACCGAGCAACACTCCACGTGGCTCACACATGGGCTGTAGATAGTTTTCACTAACCTCGTATGATGACTGTTGATTTTTATTCTCTCCAACTGTCAAATTTTCTTTGACAATTGAATTATTATTATCATCTTGGCATTTGATTTTGTTTCCAGATTTTAGGATAAATGTTATTACTCTTGGATTAGTTTTTTCATCACTTTCTTTTTCTCCTATGATAACTTTTTCAATCATTAGTTCAAAAACATCTTTATCAAATTCTGGCATAATTTCATTGTCTTTAAACAATGTT
>CANOPF010000042.1 GCA_947568535.1 uncultured Clostridium sp.
GCTCTTAATATTAAATCTGAATATTTTTTAGACATAGAAATAGTATTTCCATAACTATCTAAATAAGAAACTTGTTTACCATAAAATTCAGTTCCATATAAGATTTTTTCAATTCCATATAAATCATTTGTATGTTCATCATATGATAATCCTTCAAATTGAAAAAGACGAATTTCATTTAAAAAATTTCTTGGATCCATACAATATTCTACTGCTTGTCTAGAACTGTCAACCCACCCTGCATCTACTTCAACATTATATTCTCCAGGCTTTGTATTTTTCCAACGATCCGAATAATTTTTGGGAACTAAATTTTTTCCAAAAACATTTTCTTGCGTTATCACATAATTCCAATCCAGATTCGTATATAAAGCAGTAAATTTCCAATTAGGATGTTTTTTAGCTAGCTCTTTTAAATATGGTTGATAACTAGCAGGAAAATTTTGAATTCCTTCATATTGACTAACCGCTACTACTTGAAAATATAGAAACAATCCTACTGATATAAGACAGAATAAAATAGCAATAAAAATATATTTCTTTTTATTGTTCAAAATCCAAATTCCTCCTAATCGTTACTTAATTCTCTAGCTTTTACAATAATTCTTTTTTCTGAATTACTTGTACACGTGATTAATGTTACTTCTCGATTTCCATCAGTTTCTTGTGATAGACAACTAACATCCTCTGGTTCTACTTTATAAATACGATAAATTTCATATGGTATTTTTCCTATAAGATGGTCAGAAATAAAAAGTTGTTCGCCAATTTCTAGTTTTCTTAAATCATGAAACATATTTTTATTTTGGAAATTATGTCCAGCTACACAAAAATTACCTATTTGATTGGCATCTGCTCCCCAAAACTTAGTAACTGATATATTAAGTGCATGGGTAGAATAGTTTTTTAAAATATAAGTTTTTAAACTAATTGATGGTATTTCCAATTGGGCTGTAACATCATAACCTTTGTATTCATCTACTATGGATTCTTTTGGGTATTCATGAACAGCTATTTCTTCTTCTTCTTGTTTTATTGTATTTGTTTCCTTTTGTGTACTAATATTTTGGATGGCATATGTTTTTTCTTTTTTAATTGAACTTTCTTTGCTTTCTTCTATTCCTAACCATGCCATAATACTTAACGTTGCTCCTATCATTAAATAGTTAATCCATTTTCTTTCGTCTTTCATTGGTTTCTCCTTATATATGTAATAAGATGTTTTACCATTACTTGTAAAATCATCTTATTTCCATTTATTTTCTCTTATTGTAATAAAGATAACAACTAACTAATGCCATTAAAACAACAATAATTGGTATATAAATATTGTTACCTGTTTTTGGTAATTTGTTTGGTGTAACTTCTGGTTTAACTGGTTCTGGTTCTGGTGTTTCGACTTTTTCAGGCGTTGTTGTTTCTGTGTTATCTGGATTAGTTGCTGTTGGTGTTTCCACTACGTTAAAAGCAAAAGCTTGCTCAGCAATTACTTGATCGCTATTATCTCTATCAATTAATTTTAATGTAATAGTATAATCTCCTACTTCACTAAAAATTGCTCTTGTTTGTAATACTTGTGAAACATCTTTTCCGCCTATTTTAAATCCTTGCGCATCTCCCCATCCGCTTTGTATAATATCATGTTCTAAACTAGATTGATCGGTAGCTAATAATTGTACTGTTGCTCCAGCAGGTACTTTTGCTTCAGCAATAAGTCTTGCATGCTCATAGTAATGTCCCATTGGTGAAGAATAAGAAAGCGTCATAGGAATTTCTTCTCCTTTTAATACTTCTCCTGTGTGATCTAGTTTTATGGTATAGTTTATATATTCTGGTTCTACTGTTACATTTTTTACGATTGGTGTTGTAATATCATCAAAATTTGCAGAAGCATCTGCATTAGCTAACCCTTCACCTGTTACTGTAAATTCTGTTGGATTAGATGTGGTAATATCCGCTTTTGCTCTAAATGTTGCACTCATATTTGTACGTGGATTTGTTCCTCCTGTTGAATCATGAAAAACTACTTTTACCTTATCTCCTGTATTATTTGCTGTTCCACCATCTGCTGATACATATTCAAAGATATTATTGTCATAAGAAATATCAAACGTATAAGCACCTAAGTTTTGTCCAAATTGAATGTTTACTTTTACTTCTTCTCCTGGCCTTACTGTAGTTTTATCCGTTTGTACATCAATGGTATCTAATGCTACTGCATAACTACTTCCAGTGAAAATAAGTATTGTTACAATTGCTATAATAGCAATTATGCTAATCATTTTTTTCATAAAAATTTTCCTCCTTTTTTGTTATATTTCTATTATGCCAATTTTTATTTAAAATTATCTAGTAAAAATTTCCATTCATTATGTTTGATAACCTATAATAAAAAAAGAAGCTTCTCAAAGCTTTCTTCTTTTTACGACACATATTAAATTATTGATATGTGAATATTCCTTGACTTATTTCAGGGATTTTGTATTGCTGTAAAAGTCCACCATATATTTCTTCTAACTGATCTATTTTTTTAAAATCTTCTGGTTTAACTACTTCTGGTAATCCTATATTAATTCCTGCACTTTCTATAACATATTTAACAAATTCGGCACAATAAAATGATTGTTTGGCTGTTATCCTTTTTTGAAATCCTGCTGCCAATAATCCTAATATATTAAATGTATATTGATTTCTTTCTTGTTCCATTTGTTTTATCATATCTTTTATTTTTTTATATTGTTCTTCTGTTATGGTTAACGAATAGATTTTTGTTGTAGTAAGGTGAAATCGCCTAAATGTTCCTTGATTAATATCTTCATGAACAAATCCTGCCCAAAATGGATTATATGGATGTAATCTTCCAAAACTATACATTTCTTTTAATTCTATATCTAAAGCAATTGATACATGAGAAAATTCATCTTTGGTAAAACTTTTAATCATTTTTGATAATGCCGTTCCAGTATGAGTTAATATGATGTATATATTTTTCACCTTTGCCTCCTTCTTTTACTCTTCTGTTCTTATTCTATGTTTTTAATGGAATAAAATAACTTTATTTTCTTCTAAACTTTTTGAAACATCAATGACTCGCTGATTAGAAGAACCACTATATTTTAATTTAGGATTCCTTAATTCGTCAACATATTGACCATCTACCAAAACATCTATATACTTTAGAACATCTTTATTTTTTAAATCTTTATCAAATAAGAAACCTGTCCATGACCAAATAGTCTTATTCGGAAACTTCTCTTTAAAGGCTTTTGCTAATTTTGTCGTTCCTTCTATATTTTTAGGATGCATAGGTTCTCCACCTAAAATTGATAATCCTACTATATTTTCTTTTTCACCTAATGCTAACACTCTATTTATTGTATCTTCTGTAAATTCCTTTCCTCCTTGAAAATCGTGGGTTTCTGGATTAAAGCACTGTTTACATTGAAAGATGCATCCTTGCATAAAAATAGATACTCTTACTCCAGGTCCATTTGAAATATCCATTTTTCTAATTCTATTATATCTCATTAACGTCTTCGCCTTTCCTTCTTTTTCTTTTAATTGTCTTATTCTTCATCATCTTTATTATCAATATGAAGTACTCTTTCCTTAATCTCTTGTGTTCTTCCTTTATTCCAGAAATTACTTCCAATATACCCACAAGTTCTTCTTGCTACATTTAATGTATCATGATCTCGATTACCACAATTTGGACAATACCATTCCAAATTATCATCAATTAAGATTTCACCATCAAATCCACACTTTTGGCAATAATCAGATTTTGTGTTTAATTCTGCATACATAATATTATCATAGATAAATCTAATAACTTGTAAAACAGCATCAATATTATTTTGTAAATTTGGTGTTTCAATATAAGAAATAGCACCTCCTGGACTTAGTTGCTGAAATTCGCTTTCTAATTTTAATTTAGAAAAAGCATCTATTTCTTCAAATACAGGTATATGGTAAGAATTAGTAATATAGTCTCTATCGGTAATACCTTCTATTGTACCAAATCTTTCTTTTAAACATTTAGCAAATTTGTAAGTAGTTGCTTCAATTGGTGTACCATAAACACTATAATCAATGTTCTCTTTTTCTTTCCATTGTTTACATTTATCATTTAATTTCTGCATTACTTGTAAAGCAAATTCTTTTCCTTCTCCATTATCTGTATGGCTATGACCAGTCATATATTTTACACATTCATACAATCCTGCATAACCAAGTGAAATAGTTGAATATCCATCATGTAACAAATCATGAATACTTGCTCCTTTTGGTAATCTTGCTAATGCTCCATGTTGCCATAAAATTGGTGCTACATCACTTGTTGCTTTACTTAATCTTTGATGTCTAGCCTGTAATGCTCTATGACATAGCTCTAATCTTTCTTCATAAATTTCCCAAAATCTTTCCACATTTTGATCAGATGATAAAGCAACATCGACTAAATTAATCGTTACCACTCCCTGATTAAATCGGCCATAATATTTAGGTTTATTGGTAGTACTATCGACATAAGGTGTTAAAAAAGAACGACATCCCATACAAGGATAACAATTACCATTACCATTTTTATCTATTTTTAATTCTAACATTTTTTTCTCAGAAATATAATCTGGAACTAATCTTTTAGCTGTACATTTGGCTGCTAATTCTGTTAAATAATAGTATTTCCTGTCTTCTTGTATATTATCCTCCTCTAAAATATATAATAATTTTGGAAAAGCAGGAGTAACAGGAACTCCTTTTTCATTTTTAAATCCAATCATTCTTTGGTGGAAGAATTCTTCAATAATCATCGCTAATTCTTCCTTATATTCTTCTGTTTCTCCTAAATACATACAAACTGATAGGAATGGTGCTTGTCCATTTGTATTTGTCATAGAATTAACTTGATAATTGAAAGTTTGTACACCATCGGCTATCTCCTTTTTTATATCCTGTTTGGCATATCTTTCACTAGTTTTTTCATCAAATCCTCTTTCTTGATATTTTTTTACATACTGATTAAAACTATCTCTTACAAAAGGAGCTAAATGACTTAATGTAATGGTTGCTCCACCATAACTTGATGAAGTAACTGCTAAAATAATTTGTGTTGCTATAGTAGCAGCAGTAATAAATCGATGTGGTTTTTCAATCATTACACCATTAATAATGGTTCCATTTTGTAACATATCCTCTAAATTAATTAATTCACAATTGTGTAAAGCATTTTGTGCAAAATAGTCTGCATCATGGAAATGAATAATTCCTGCGTCATGTGCTTTGACAATATCCTCTGCTAATAAAAATCTTCTTGTTATATCTGTACTAGTAATTCCTGCTAGATAATCTCTTTGTGTTGTTACTACTTTTGCATTCTTATTAGAATTTTCATTATTCCAATATTCGCTTTCACCTTCTATTAATTCTTTAATGGATTGATCGGTCGTATTAGCTTTTCTGACTAATTCTCTTGTGTAACGATAGGTAATATATTTTTTTGCTAATAGGTATTTTCCAAATTGCATTAGTTTTTCTTCGATAATATCTTGAATATCTTCTACCAAAATTCTTGGCTTATTTAATTCCTCAATATATTTTATAATTTCCTCGATTTGTTCTTTGGAAATTTTTTCTTTTTTAACTACTTCGTTATTTGCTTTTTGTATAGCCGTTCTTATTTTTCCTGGATCATAACTTACAATTGCTCCATCTCTTTTTATAATTTTCATATAATTTTTTCCCCTTTCGTTTTTCTAGGCAAATTATATCACAAAAAGCAAAACTTTTTGTTGCAATTGCAACAAAATAGGAGCAGAATTTTGATAACCCTACTCCTTCAAGGAAAAATAATTTTATTTCATTTATGTTACAATTTTATGACAAAACTTTTCTTGTATCATTTCACTCATTAAATTAGCAGATTCTTCTATACCTAAAATATCACTATTGATACAAATATCATAATTTGAATAACTACTCCATTCTTTTTCTGTATAATGTTTGTAATGATTTGCTCTTAATTTATCTATTTTTTTCATCTCTTTTTCTGCTTTATGTTTTTCTATGCCATAAATTTCTGTTAATCTTTTTATTTTATCC
>CANOPF010000043.1 GCA_947568535.1 uncultured Clostridium sp.
GATAATTCAATTTTTGCTTTTTCTGCTGCTTCTTTTAATCTTTGCATTGCCATTTTATCTGTTTTTAAATCAATTCCACTTGATTTTTTAAATTCATCGACTAAGTAATTAATAATTGCTTCATCAAAGTCATCTCCACCTAATTTGGTATTACCATTTGTCGCTAAAACTTCAAATACACCATCACCAATATCTAAGATTGAAACATCAAATGTTCCTCCTCCTAAGTCATAAATCATAATTTTTTGATCTTGTTCTTTATCCATTCCATAAGCAAGTGATGCTGCTGTTGGTTCATTAATAATTCTTAATACTTCAAGACCAGCAATCTTTCCAGCATCTTTTGTTGCTTGTCTTTGGCTATCACTAAAATAAGCTGGTACAGTGATAACAGCTTGTGTTACCTTTTGTCCTAAATAATTTTCAGCATCTGCTTTTAATTTTTGTAAAATCATAGCTGAAATTTCTTGTGGTGAAAATTTGTCCCCTTCTATATTAACTTTTTCATTTGTTCCCATTTTTCTTTTGATAGAAATAACCGTATTATCTGGATTAGTAACTGCTTGACGTTTAGCAATTTGTCCTATTAATCTTTCTCCATTTTTTGAAAAAGCTACAACAGATGGTGTTGTTCTATTTCCTTCTGCATTTGGTATAACGACTGGCTCTCCACCTTCCATTACTGCTACACATGAGTTAGTTGTTCCTAGGTCAATTCCTATAATTTTTCCCATTTTAAATTCCTCCCTTTTGCTTTTCGATGATTTGGAGACGAAAGAAAAATCATCGTTACCCTATTATATATTTATATTTCCATGATGATTTCTTCCTTTATTCTCCAAATCATCATATTAAATTTAATAACTGTTTTTAATGAGTTGGTTTAACTCTTTTATGATTTGTTGATTATGTTCTATTGTTTTAACTGCGATCTTTGCTTGAAACTGTTCTTTACTCATTTCTGCTAATTTACGATTAGAAAACATTTGATAGCCTATTTCTTCCCCAAGCCAATCTGGCTTACTAAATTGTCTAGCTTTCTCTTCACTAGGAAATTCTACTTCTGCTGTCAAAAATCCTTGTAAATAATCGTCGTACTGATCAATTTCTACTTTGAGATTATCTTGAATTGGTATGACTATTCTTGTTTTAACTATCTTATTACTAATCTTTTTGGCTAATAATGTTTCATACATTTCCTTGGTAATATTACTTTCTATTTCATACTTTTGTCCTATTTGATACATATCATCATATTGAATATCACCCTTGGTTTTGACTGTATATACATATTCTATCTTTTGTTTTGTTTCTATTTTTCTGACTCTTATAATTGTATTTTCATCACGATAAATAAAAACTTGTTCTATTTGTTGAATACTTTCTATCGTTATGTCACTAGGTAAATAGTTTATCGCATATTTTCTCTCAATTTCTTTTTTCATTTTTTCCTTCCTTTAATTTGCTACCACGACCATAGAATGTCTAATTACTTTGCTTCCTATTTTATATCCTTTTCTATACTCTTGTGCAATTTGCTTTTCTCCTAAATTCTCATCTTGAATACTACTTACTGCTTCATGTAGTTCTGGATCAAAGGTTTCTCCTATTGTTTTTATTTCTTCTACTCCTTTTGCTACTAAAACATCTTGAAATTGTTTTAATACTAGTTCAACGCCTTTTTTGTATTCTTCATCTTTTGTTTCTGTCTTTACTGCATTTTCTAGATTGTCTACGACTGGCAGGATAACTTCTATAACATCAGAAAGAATGGAATGATATAATCCTTCTCTTTCCTTATTACTCCTTTTTTTGAAATTTTCAAATTCTGCTAGTATTCTTTTATACCTATCATCTAATTCTTCATAATCTTGTTTAGGTACCATATCTTTGATTTCCTCTTTTTTTTCTTCTTCTTTTTCCTGTTTTTCATTCTCTGTCATGTTACCACACTTCCCTTCTTTTATTTTCGCCATATTACTGATTCATGTCTTTTAACTTTTTATTAATGTATTTCATTACAGAAATAACTTTTGAATAATCCATTCTTTTTGGTCCAATGATTCCTATTGTTCCTAAGTCTCTTCCCTTTACTTTATGTTTAAATGTAACGATACTAAAGTCTTTTAGTTCTTGCTTTTCGTTCTCTTCCCCTATATAAACATTGATATCCTCAGCAAAACCTGAATTTAACATGTCTGCTACTAGCTCTTTAGTATCTAATATATTAATAAAGTTTTTGGCTACTTCTAAACTATTAAATTCTGGTAAATCGAAGCATTTGTTAGCTCCTTCTAAATAAATTTTATTTTCTTCTTCTAATACTTTTTTAATTTGCTCAATAATAGGCTTTATCACATGAATACTATAGGTCATTTCGTCATATAGATATTCTTCTAATGGTCTATCTATGGTCTCAATTGGTTGGTTTTTTAATTTATTGTTAAACATATAATTCATGGTTTCCACTTGTTTTTCACTGATGTCTTCATCAAATTTTATAATCGTTTCCTTAATTAACCCTGAATCGGTTAAGATAACTGCCATAATCATTCTTGAGCCTAATAAAATAAATTTGATTTCTTCTATTAATTGTGTTGTTGTTTTAGGTCCTATGGAAACTGTTGTATAATGAGTTATTTCAGATATTGTATTAGCTGTTATTTTTGTTAATTCTTCTATTTCATTCACTTTTGTTTCTAATTTTGAACTAATATATTGAATTTCTTCTAAACTGATATCATGATCGTTTAAAAGTTCATCTACATAATAACGGTAGCCTTTAGCTGATGGAATTCTTCCACTTGATGTATGTGTTTTGTCTAAAAAACCGCCTTTTTCTAACTCTGACATTTCATTTCTAATAGTTGCACTACTGCATTTTAATCCATGGTTTTGTGTTAGCGCATTTGAACTTACTGGCTCTGCTGTATTAATATATTCTTCTACTATAGCTTGTAAGACTTTCTTTTTTCTTTCATCTAACAACTTGTTCACCTCTTTTAGCACTCTTTTAACTGGATTGCTAACTTTCTATATATTATACCCGTTTTTAGCACTTGTCAATACCTTCTGCTAATTTTTTTGTGAATTTCTTGTGAACTCATCATCATTTAACTATTTTTACCTTTTTATTTTATCTGCTAACCAAAGCATACTTTTCTCTTTTTTGGTTATATTAAGAAAAAAGTAAAAGGAGGTTTTTTCATGGACAGTCCAGGTTATATTTTAAACGAAATTAATAAAGGCATTAAAATGGGAATGGATTCTATTTCTAATGTTGCTGAAAAAGTACAAGATGATGATTTTAGAAAAGATTTAAAATTTCAGTATGATCACTATAATGATATTTTAAATAAAGTAAACAACGAATTATCTAAATATGATGATTTCCCAAAAGAGCTAAATCCTATGCAAAAAGCTATGGGATGGATGAGTGTTGAGTTTAATACCATGGAGGATAAAAGTAGTTCTAAAATTGCTGAAATGATGCTACAAGGCACTAATATGGGAATTATTAAGGGTGTTAAACTTTTAAACCACAATCCTAATACTGATGCACCAGTAAAGAATATTTTAAGAGAATTTGTTCACTTTCAAGAAAATACTGTTGAACAACTAAAAAAATATTTATAAAGAGTTCTATGCTGAACTCTTTTCCTATAGATTCAATCTTCTACCATTCCTAATATTTCAAAAAATCTTTCCCTTTTTTCTAATAAATTTTGAGAATCTTCAAAATCTATTTTTCCTTCTCCTTCATTTAAGCCATGACTTTTTTGTAATATATGTTTTAAATGTTTTGCTAGATTAGGTGCCCCATTAAAAAACTGAACTTTTCCAAGTATTTTTTCTATTTCTTTCTGAATTAATGGATAATGAGTGCAGCCTAGTACAACATTTTCAATTATACCTTGATAAGTCATGATATATTTTTCTAGATAATTCTCGATTTCTTTTTGGCTTCCCTTCTCTATCCTATCTGCTAAACCAACACATGGCAATAAATATGTTTGATGATTATCATATTTTTTTAGCAACAAATTGAATTTTTCGCTTTCCATAGTGCCTCTAGTTGCCATGACTAGGGTTGGTTTATCATAAGCATAATCATATACCATTTTATATGCTGGCTCTATGGCAACAAATGGTATTTCGGGATATTTTCCTCTTAAATACTGAACTGCTTTATTGCTAGCTGTATTACAAGCAATCACAATGATCTTACAATTTTCTTCTAACAAATGTTTAACAATTTTATCACATATCTGTTTGATTTTGCGATCTGTTTTATCCCCATAAGGGTTATTTTTAGAATCGCTATAGTACAAATAATTCTCTTTTGGTAAAACCTTAATTATTTCACGTAATACTGTAACACCACCAATTCCAGAATCAAAAATTCCAATTTTTCCTTCTCTATTCATTTGTGATTTCACTCTTTCTTTTCATTCTTTCTTTATTTTTCATCGATAGCCTGTCTTTGTTGTCAGAGAAAAATTACCAAAAGAATCTCTCTCTTTTGGCAATGTTCATCTTATCGAATAAAATTAGTTGTTATAATTGGTTCATTTTGTGGTAATTTTACTCCTGATTTTTTGCCTGCCTCTATTGACTTTAATAACCATGCCATATTATTTCCTAATGTTCTCATTGTTTGCATTCCTTCCTCATCTTGTTGAACTTCTTCTGGTTTGCTTCCATGTACCATATTCCAATATTGAGAGGATACAATTGGCATATTACTGATCCCAAAATATTTGTTTATTTCATCTAATGTAGCTGTAGCTCCTCCTCTTCTACAACTTGCTATAGCAGAAGCTGGCTTATGACTAAATAAATTTCTTCTTCCATAAAAAGCTCTATCCATAAACGAAGATAGCATTCCTGAACTTGCAGCAAAATGTACTGGTGTTCCAAATATAAAACCATCTGTCTGTGGTACTTTAACTAAAAATTCGTTTACTTTATCTTTAATAAAACATTCTCCTGTCTTAATACAACTACCACAACCTACACACCCCGCTACTGGTTTGTTTCCTAACCAAAAAACTTCTGTTTCTATTCCATGTTTGTTTAGACTTTTTTCTACTTCCTTTAAAGCTGTATAAGTACATCCTTTCTCATGTGGACTTCCATTGACTAATATAACATTCATACTAAATTCTCCTTTTCTTTTTATTGTTATTATATTATTGTTATGATTCATTATATACCCTTTTCATTTATTAAAACAAAACCATGATGAAAAAATATAAAAAAATCATTTCTTTTTGACGATTGGCATGATAAAAAACTTAGAAACATTTTTCTAAGCTTCTTTCATATCTTGGTAAACCATATATTCTACATAGTTTTTATTGTTTTCTATTTCTTTTCGAATAACTGTTGCACTAATTGGATATTTCTTTCTTTCTTGATCTACTTGTATTTCTTTTATTCCTAGATCTCTAGCCACAAATTTCCCATATGGCTCACTATTATAAAAATGGGTTACTTGTATCCCTTTGATTAATTCCTTTAAATAATCAATTTGTATTTTTACACTTTTTTCATCTAAACCATATTGACTTGGTGGATACTTGGCATAGATTATATTAACTTTTGGATAAATTTGCTTTATCCAATTTGCTCTTTTTTCAATGGATATGGTTGTTACTTTTGTTTCATAAATAATCACATAAAATTTATCCATTTCTTTTATTCCTTTTTCAATTAGGTATTGATGTCCGCTTATGTAATGGTGCAAATTTTCCTATTGTAAATCCTATCTTCATTATTTTACCCCTTTTTAACTGGCGGAGTGAGTGGGATTCGAACCCACGGGCCGCTATTAGCGACTACTACAGTTCCAGTGTAGCTCGTTATGACCACTTCGATACCACTCCATTT
>CANOPF010000044.1 GCA_947568535.1 uncultured Clostridium sp.
ATGATAGACTTATTAAAATTGAAATAATGTAGAATAATTAAAATCCAAAGGAGATGAAAAAAATAAAATGGAAGAAATTCTAAAAAGTAAAATATTTCAAAACAAAATTTGGATAAAAATTAGTATTTGTGTAGTAATATTTTTACTAGTATCCTTAGGTACCATATATGCAACAAGTGTTAATAAAGGAGAATTAAATGGAGATAAAGTAGTAGATTATGCAGATGTAAGTTTATTACAATTACATTTAAATCATACACAACAACTACCAGAAGATAAAATAGCAAATGCAGATATGAATAATGATGGAGAAATAACAGTAACAGACTTATCACTACTTATCAAAAAAATAGAAAATAAAAGAGAATATACTGTGGAACTAACTAACCTAGATACACCAAACTATTATCCAGAAAAGAATGAAATAATCGAAATAACATTTGGAGCTATCATAAATTACCAAGATGTAAGTATCCAAAAAATAGTTATAAACAATCAAGAGCAAAATGTGGAAAACGAAGATGGAACATATAAAATAAAAGTCAATGTAGGTGAAGAATTTGGAAAACGAGAATATTGTATAAGTAAGGTTATCCTAAACACAGGAGCAGAAGTAAAAGTAAACAATATCATGAAGATATGTGTTTTAAAAACACATCCTTATATAGAAGAAAATAGTTACAAATTAGAAGAAACCTTTGAAGGAAAAGCCTACATAAGCTTTAATCTAGTAGACCAAGAACAAAGCATCACATCAGCACAATTTAGCGTTTATGAAATTGTAAACACAGAAACACAAGCAGAACAAATGCAAAATACACTAGAACAACAAGTAAAAGAAACAGAAGTAACAGTGGCACAAACTAACATAACAGTAGGAGAAAATCGCCATGAAGTACATGTAGAAGATGGAAAAACTTACCGAGTTATTATCAATGTAGCATACAATGCTGTCAAAGATCCAATCGAAGGAAAAGAATATAAGGGAGAATCTTTTGTTTATAGCAAAGAATTTACCATGGCACTTGATTACCAATTTAGTATCAGCAACATACACACATTAAAGGATGGTCAAGAAAGCAATAAATTTGCTAAAAAAGAACCAATTACCATTCAATTTGACAGTACCAATATTGCTTATGAAAATACGGGTAGTTCAAACTTTGAGCCAAGTACAATAACGGTAAATAACAAACAATATGAAGTAACCAAACAAGAAGATCGTTATGTAGCAACCATCGATGGATTAGAACAAATAGGAGAAAATACAATTACCATCGAAAAAGTAAAATTGGAAAACGGAAAAGAAATCGTCTTAGAGACAGGAAATACAGTAACCATTACAATTGATGCGCAAAAACCAGTTGTATCTAACCTAAAAGCAGAAGAAAATGTGCAAGAAAAAAATATTAAAGTAACTTTCCATATAGAAGATGAAGCAAAATCAATTCAATCAGCCAAAGTAGTACTTTATGATAGTGGAGAAAATATCATAGCAAGTCAAGACATAACAACAGAAGAAATAGAAAATGGAAACATAGAAAAAATCTTTAACACCCAAACAACAGATAGTTACATTATTAAAGTAATTGCAACTTACCAAGAAACAGAAGACCATATCATAACAGACAGTGTTCTATTTGAAAAAGAAATTACAGCAAATCGTTTTGCAACCATAAAAAATGCAAAAGTAGAACCAACCACATTAGAAAAGAAAGAAACCGTAAAAATCACATATGAAATTGAAACCAACAGTGAAAGTGAAGTTGCAAAAATTCGTGTTAATAACCTAGATTGTATTGCTACCAAAGTAGCCAATGGAACCTATGAAATAATTACAGAAGTAGGAGAAGAAGCAAAAGTATTAGCGTTAACAGCTAGTAAAATCATTTTTGCTGACCAAACCGAAGCAATTGTAGAAAATACTGTAGAAGTAACTGTATTAAAAGACCTACCAAAAATCGAAGAAATTAAACAAGAAGATAACCTAGCTAACAATCAAGTAACGGTAACCTTTACATTAGTAGACCCAGATAATAGCTTTATCACAGGAAAAGTACAATTAGTAAAACCAGCAGTGGATGGAAATCCAGAGCAAGTAATCCAAGAACCAACCATCGAAAGAGATGGCGAACATGGAAGAGTACTTTTCGAAAATGTAGAAATTGACAAAGAATATACAGCAAGATTTATTGCAAACTATAATCGTTATCCAGAAGGTGACGAAAACATAGAAGAAAATCAAGTCATTCGAGAA
Source organism: uncultured Clostridium sp. (assembly GCA_947568535.1). Lineage (GTDB taxonomy): Bacteria > Bacillota > Clostridia > TANB77 > CAG-508 > CAG-269. The sequence goes on from CANOPF010000044.1 coordinate 2,258, forward strand.
GCAAAAATTATGCTAGTTGGTGACTATAACCTACAAGTAAGTGACCTAAAAACAGCAAACAAAGAAAAAGATACAAAATATTTTGAGAAAAACGAAGAAATTACCCTAAGCTTTAATTGCACCAATGCAACCAGTTTCTTACCAGAAAAAGCAGTCATAAATGGAAGCGAATATAGTTTAACACAGAGGGAAGGAACCAACATTTATACCACTAAATTAGCAGGACTAGAAGAAAGTGGTGTAAAAGAATACAAATTAGAAACCATTATATTAAACAATAAGAGATTTTTAGATGTAGAACCAGAACAAAAAATAAAAATCGAAGTATTAAAAGAAAAACCAACAGTTACAAGTTTTGGATACAAAGAAGATGATACAGACCAAAATAAGGTAGTTGCAACTTTTAACCTAAATGATGAAGAAACTACTATTAAAAATGGAACCATTGTAATTTTGGATGACCATAAAAATGAAATCAAAACACAGAATTTGGTAATAGGGAAAAATCAAATCACATTTGATAAAATAGATAGTGAATACTATAACATTAAAGTAAAGGCTAATTATGACCTAGATACCAATGCTTTAGGTGCTGGAGAAAATGAATACCAAGAACAAATATTGTTACAAGAAGAAATCGATTTTACAGAACGAAAAATCCAACTAAAAGATATACAAGATGTTAGATTATACCATATATATTATAGATTTCCAATGGAAGTAAAGAACATTGATAGTAATGAAATAATTGAAAATCCAGAAAATTATGTAGCAAAAGTAAAAATGAAAAATATGCCAGATATGCATGCCAATATAAAATCTTGTAGAATTGAGCAAAGAAAAGTTATTTTAGAATTAGATGTAGAAAATACGATAATCTACAAAGGAGACGAAAGACAAGCAAAAGTAGAAGTACCTTTTGGTGTTATGGGAAATACAGGTTCTTATGTAAAAAATGAATCTTTTGAAGACTTACTTTATCAAATGAGACAATATCCAACAGGAACCTTTAACCTAACCAAAGATTATGATGCTTCTGAATATGAAGTAGATACCTTAACCTATTTTGGAGACGCTATGTTCCAGGGAACCATTAATGGAAATGGGCATACCATCTACAATTTACAAAAACCAATATTTAACGAAATAGAAAGAGCAACGATTAAAAACCTTGTGATAGAAAATGCTTATATAACAAGCAAAGTAGGTTCATGGCAAAAAGGATTTATTGCCAATGAAATTTACAGTAAAACAGTTGTTAGCAATGTTCACATCAAAAATTCAACCATTTCTACTTATAGCCAATTCTATACATTTGGACCAATAGCAGGAAGATTAAGTGGTAGTAGAGTTGAAAAATGTAGTGTTACTAATCTATCCATAGTAGCACAAAGAGGAGCGGGTTCTAGAAGAGTAGGAGGAATTGTTGGTGAAATAGGATATGGTTCAACCATAGAAGACTGTTATGTAACAGGAGAAATTCAAGGCTCTTGGGAAGTAGGAGGAATTGTTGGTGGTGTTCAAGATTCTATGTATCAACAAAATACCATTAAACATTGTATTGCAAAAGTAAATATCAATGGAACGTCAGGACCAGGTAACGTAGGAGGAATTGCTGGAAATGCAAATGGTGCAGGAAGAATTAAACTAGTACAAAATATAAGTTTAGCAGAAGGAAGCAAATCTTATAAAACACATGGAAGTGCTATTACATTAGACCCAGATACCTTCAATTACGAAATGACAGAATCGAATTTAACAGCAAATGCCGAAAATTCAAGTGGACGAATTAAAGAATTTGCTAAAAATGAATTTAGTGGAGAATTCTGCAAAGAGCAAGCAGGATTTAGTGACCAAATTTGGAATTTAGACGATAAAAACTATGAAAATATACCAACTTTAAAAGGTTATGACCCAAATAACAAACAAGAAGGGGCAACGACAGGAAACTACATTCCAGATGTGGAAAGATTAAAGAAGATGCAAGACTATGACCCTAAAAAAGAAGTAGCCTATTCAAACCTATACAAACTAATGCCATTCTTTGACGCAAAATATTTGGTAGTAGACGGGGCAAGAATTAGTGAAGACGACGTATTAAACCAAAAACAAATCAAAACCATTTTACCATATAATGATAAAAATGAATTTGTGCTAACTCTTACCGAAGAAAACCATCAAAGTATAGACCATATCAATGTAGTATTTACAGATGACACCACAAAGCAATACCAAGTGAAGTTTAAAAACATGAATAACCATGTGGTATCTTATAAATTAGAAGAACTAGGAATTGAATATAACTTTGACAAATATGTTATTAAACAAGATGCAGAAATTGTAAAAAAATTAGTGGACTACATTCTAACGTTAGATTATGACAGAGACTTAAAACCATTAGTAGCGCCAATCAACTTAGGAGACCGTATTTATAAAGACTTCTTTAATGAAACAATTAAAACAGAAGAAAGTGCAAAACAATTTGTTTTAAACTTTTTAGGAAATGTAAATGGATATAGTTTAACAATAGATAATTCTATTTTAAACAATTATATTTATGATTATTTAACGAAAAGTACGAATAAGTTAAAACAATTTATGTTTGCTTATAACTATTATTCACGTTTTTATGGCTTTGAAGTTAGTAACATGAAAGTAAGTGATATTGTATTCTTTAAAGGAGAATTATACAATACAGGTGTAAATACAAACAATTTAGTAAACTTATGTTTAGCAAGTACTTCATTAGGTACTCATGTTTCTTACTTATTCTATGAAGAAAGTTTAGGACCTTGTGTTGGCTTCACAACAGTTAGTGATTTTGTGGAACATAACATTAAAATGTTTGCCAATAATCAAGACCCAAATGATTGGTTTGCAGAGAACTTTAATGGTATGTTAGTAGAAACATCGGCAAAAGGATATGAAGACAGTATTGATTATCGTGCTTGGACACAACTAAAGAAACAGAAAAAATTTATTTTACCAATGTTAACCTTACCAGAAGATTCAGGCTATATGATATCAGCACCAACGACATTTTTAGTAGGTTCTCAAAGACTTTATATAAGAGAACCAGGAAATCAAGCACAAATTCAAAATCTACAAAATTTAATGAAAAATTTTGCTAACCAAATTGGTGTATTTTATACCACAGCAGCAGGTTTTATCGAACCATCTATCTTTAATAAAGTATGTGACGTATCAATTGATACAACGGTTTTACCTGTGTTAGGAGAACAGAAAAAAGGAAAATCAACTGACCCTTTCTGTAAAAA
>CANOPF010000045.1 GCA_947568535.1 uncultured Clostridium sp.
AAACCTCCTCTTACCATAAATGAATAGATTATCTCTCGATATCTTCATTTTTCTTAGTTTTTCATTTTTATTAAATAAATTTAATAACATTATTAACAAACACACCAAAAAGTGTACTTTTTATCTATATTTACTTTGATTTACCTAGAAACTTTCTTTACCATTAACCCTCTTAATTCACACTGGATCTACTTTTCTAAATAGTCCTTACCATCCTTCGTTCAATGTATAAAGATAAAGTGACATGGCATTACTGCTAACTTACTGGCTCATTTAAGGCCTTACGGAGGTTTTCCCTCTCATGCCACTTTTATCTAGCTAAATTAAATATATTTATGCTACTTTTAGTTGTTCTATTCTTTCCCCAGTAAATACCCTTGTAGCCTTGTATTCCTCATTTTTTGTTGTTACTGCATATATAATTTGTAATATTTTTCCTATTACTGCTACTAGTGCTTGTTTTTTCTTTAATTGATTGTCTTTCCTTGTTGTTAGATATTTGTATAGCTCTTTTATTTCTTTGTTGGTGTTTACCATTGTAAATGCCATTCTATACAATATACTTCTTAACAGACTTCTTCCTCTTTTCGATATTGTACTCTTTCCTTTATGTGTTCCTGAACTGTTTTCTACTAAATTTAATCCTGCATATCTTCGTATTTGCTCATAACTATCAAATCTATTAATATCTCCAACTTCTCCTACGAACATTGATGCACTTACTATTCCAATTCCTTGTATACTTATTAAACTTTCATAATATCCTGTTTCTTTAAGTTGAAGTTCTAATTCTTGTTCTACCATTTTTATTTGTTTTAATAACATTTCAGCTTCCTCAATATACATTCTTATTTGAAACTTAGCTCCATATGTTCCTTGGTCTGTTCCTATACTTTCTTCTGCTAATTCATAGATTTTTTCTACTTGTTTTTTACTGTACCCTCTTTTTACTGTTTCTTTTATATGTTTTAGTAGTTCTTCTTTTCCTAAGCTTTTTATGTCTTCAGGAAATGGACATTTTTTTAATATTTCTACTGATGTTCTACTTAATACCTTTTTAAATACTTTTGCGTATTCTGGAAAATATTCATCTATTGTTGCTATTAATCTACATTTTACTGCATTTTGTTTTCTTAATAATTCTGCTCTTGTATTTGATAAATTTCTTAATTCTGCCCATACTCCTTCTGGTAAATATGGTTCAAAAAATCTAGCATCTTTTATTAGTCTAGCAATTGTTATACAATCTTTTTTATCATTTTTTGTTTGACAGTTATCATCTAGTTCTTTGGAATCCTTTACTTTTTTTGGATTTACTGTTACTACATGAATCCAATCTATTTTTTGTAAATATCTTGCACATGACTTCCAGTAATGTCCTGTTGGTTCCATTCCTATTATTGCTTTTTCGAAATTTAACATTGTAAAAACATTTTTTACTGTTTCTACTAGACTTTCAAATCCTTTTTTGTTATTATGAAAAGAGAAAGATTTTTTAATTTCTTTCCCGTTTGGTAGGATAATTCCTGCCCAATGTACATTTTTTGCTATGTCTATTCCTACAATAGCATCTGTGTTTTCAATAGCATTAAATTTTAAATTTTGTGAATTTGTCATTATTTTTACCTCCAAATATATTAATTTCATAGACTTTAGTTGATTTCGTCTATATTGAAATTATATATTAGGGGGTATTTTGTTGTCAAAGTTCATTTTTCATTTATTACAGGATGCTAACTAATAATTCTCATTAAATAGCCATATATCAATTTTTTATCTTCTCTAATTTCAGACACTCTTATCAACACATTATCCATAAAATGTGGATAGTTGTTGAATCTTGCAGGAACTCTAACTAAGCAAGTAATATTAGTAGTATCTAATTGAACAATAACACCACTATTTCCTTTTGGAAATGCTATTACTTTTCCTGTATATTCTCCACCTTCAGTTATATATTTTCGAATGCTTTTATAAGGATTCTCAATAAAATCTTTGCTAGAGAGTTCAAATACATTATTTTCAATGTCTATTTGTTTGATTCTAACTTTTAAATATTCTCCTGAAGAATATAAGTCTTTACAATTAACAATATAGGTATGTTGCAAGTTATCAGCTTTGATAATAACCTCTTTTCCATACAATTCTACTAAAATATGTTTTTGACCAACAGCCAAGATTCGTACTCTAATAGCATCATTTAGTTTTAATTTTGGTAGTTCTAGTTCGGATCTTAACTGCATAGCATCTTTTCTACTTGCTATTGCTATATTTGAAGTTGTATCAATCTCTATTACAATAAAGTCAATTTCTGATCCGAGCATTCCTCTAATTATAGATTTACTTACTTTTTCTATTCCTAAATGTGTACTAGGTACAAGTATTTTTATATCTTCGTACCATACAATAGCACATGATATATTTTCATTTTTAAATTTATAATACTCATCTTCTATTCCACTAATTTTGCCTGTTAATATTCTTTTTTCTTCTTTACTACGCAATAACTCTTTCATTGCTAATTCTTTCAAAAAATCACCTCCAATTAAAAAAGCACTTACCTTTTTATTTAGGTAAATGCTTATATTTTTTTATAACATGTAATTTATATAAATAATCTTTAAATAGTACAAATTCATATTTTCACAAAAGTCTATCTTTTTTAACTATTTAACAAATCAATAGCAATCGATAATAAAATTCCTAAAATTTCATTTTCATTATTTTCATATTCTAGCACATATTTCTCTATATATTTCTCACTTTTTTTGGTTCGCGTTATATATAATTTTCCTATTGTGTTATTATCAAGTTTAAACTTGTAAGCATTTAGATTGTTATAGTCAACCTTGATTTCTCCTTGTTCTATTATTGAATAAATGTTATTAGAACTCTTATATTTTTTTAAGTTAATTATCTTTTTATCATTAATAACTAAGGAACACATTTTTATATCTTCATCATTTTTTTTGGAATTATTTATAATATGTCCTATTTTTTCATCATTTGTATTATATAACCCTATTACCTTAGATTTTGTATAATTTTTTTTACATTTTACTTTATACTTTATGTTGTCATTACCATCTAATATATGATAATAATCCAAAAACCTATATTCTTTTATAAATATAGATTTTATCCAGTTTGGTGTACTAATTGTAGGATTACGAATTATATTTATAATTAAACAATCCTTTTTGCTTTTTTTTATTATATCACTTGCTAATAATTTACCACTTATTACTTGTCCAAATTGATCTATTCCTTCACGAGTATTTTCAACTAATTGACCTACTCCTTCACAGGCATTTTCAACTAATTTTATCGTTGTTATTCCAAGCATGTTTAATAAAAATCCCATAAATCCTCCTATAAATTTAATAATTGTTTTTTCTTTTGGTCAAATTCATCTTGCGTTATTATATTATTATCTAATAAATCTTTTAGTTTTTTAATTTCTTCATATGGATCATTTTCATTCTTTTTTCCAGTTTTTGAAATAAATTTTGATATTCCAGCAGTAGTCTTATTTATTCCATCCGAAATCTTTTTACTAACAGTTGGCTTTTCTTCTTTTACTTCTTCATATTCGTCTGGATTGATAATAATTTCTATATCTCTATAAAATTCTTCATCGCTATAGTCAAATGTTGCTTTGTCCAAAGTATCATTTAGTCTATTGGCCATCGGCATCATAGACGCAAAATTTATTCCACCAGATATAACTCCGCCAATTACAGGAACTGCCTTTGATACTCCTTGTGCAAATGTTTTCTTCGTTAAACTTATTCCAATAAAATCTGCTATTTTCTTTAATATTGGATACCAAAAGGTTTTAGTTAAGGCCTTTTGAGGAATTTTCTTTAATGCTGTTTTTGACAATTGTGTAGATAAAACCCTAACACCTGATACTGCACCTGAAACTCCAAACATGACACCACAGTATAATATTAGTTGATTTTTTACTTTATCATTATCTATTTTTCCCTCAATCCATAAATCCTGTGCACCATACAAATATGATAATTCCTGTGCTAGTCTTAATGACATTCCAAAAAATTGTAATATATCAGCTGGTATTGTTGCTGCCATTGCTAGTCCACCTGGAATTCCTGCTACAAATGATGCTATTGATGATTGACTTGTCCTAGCTAATATTAACTTTTTCGCTAAAAGAATAATATCCTCTCTTTTTATTCCTGCTTCAATTGGACTTTTATCAATGATTTCTTCTAAATTATCTGCTTTAGATGCAAATTGTTCAGCTAAAAATTGTTTCCTGTTAACTTTAACACCTGGAATTTGCACTGCTGTTGTTATCACCTCTTCAAGCATCATTTGTTTTGCTAAATCATTATCTTTTTCTTTCATATACTTTTCCTCCATTCACTTAATTTTTCATAAAAGAAAATGTTTTTTACGCGATAACTTACTATTATTTGAATTAATTATATCATACATTTAAAAAGTATCCCAGTCTATTTTAGGCTTTTTCTTAGATTTCTTTTTAGCATTTTCCTTTTTAGTATTAACTTTCACTTTTTCAGGAATGTTCTTGATCCATTTAGGATTATATTCAGTAACAGAACTATCCTTTAGCTTTTTAGCAAGTGGATGTTCTGTATATCTCATTTTATCTAGTAATAATGGCTTATTTCCTCGCAAAATTGCTAATAATTTTGTAGATTCTATCCTTAATATTTCATCTTTATTTAACAAATTTCTTTGTAATGTTGTTATATTTTTTTGACCATACTCAAACTTTCCTTCAAGTCCAGCATCTTTTTTAATACTCTCAGTTTGAACTGTTGATACACCAACTAAATCACAAAAAAATCCGAGCTGTTAGTGTGTCTGTTGTACCTAAACTAATTCGTAGGTCGCAGTTACCAACTATTTCATCAGATAAACCGATTAGGATATCTGTTGTCAAGTTGACCGTTTATTTTGGGTGATAGGGATCAAGGAGATACCGGCGACTGCGCACTGTACTAATCTTACGATTAAAGTCAGGAATAGCACCGTATATTTGCAAACTCATCTAAAAAGCAAAATACTTCATTTTCACATTTTCCAGTAGGTTGTGAATCTGCATATCTAACTAATTTGATAAATAAGAATGTAAAAAATAATGATGCCAAGAAATCATTTGAAGAATCGACATCACTTGTTACAATATAATAAATACAAGGTTTCTTTCCTGGTAGTGTTAGGTCAAGATCACTTTCATTCGTTAGCTTTTGTAAATCTACATTTTGAAATGCTTGTAATCTAGTTCCAAGACCTGTAATGACTGATGCTTTTATCGTATCGCTACCACTTGCA
>CANOPF010000046.1 GCA_947568535.1 uncultured Clostridium sp.
ATGAAAGCGAAAGTATTACCAACCAAAAATCCTTATTAACAGAATATGTAGAAAAATTAGGATGGGAATATGAATTAGTAGATATTTATATAGATCCAGGATATACAGGAACAAACTTTAATAGACCAGATTTCCAAAGAATGATTAGAGATATCAAAAGTGGAAAAGTAAATATGGTCATAACAAAAGACTTATCTCGTTTAGGTCGTGATTACATAGAAACAGGAGAATATATTGAAAAATGGTTTCCAGAACATGAAGTTAGGTATGTTTCTGTAACAGATGGAATAGATACGTTTGCCACTAATAATGGAAATAATGATATAGCACCATTTAAATCTATCTTAAATGATATGTATTCCAAAGACTTATCCAAAAAGATTAGAACAGCCTTACATACTATGCAAAAACAAGGCAAATGGGTAGGAGGAAAAACAGCATTAGGATATGTAAAAGATTCAAACAATAAAAACAAATTAATGATATGTGAGCCAGAAGCGGAAATCGTAAGAACTATTTTTCATAAGGCTAGTTTACGGAGAAGAAGTAGGAGCCATTAAAAATTATCTAAATGAAAATAAAATACCAACAGCGAATCAGATAAGATACAACAAAGCAACATTTTGGGAAAATAAAACAGTAAAAAACATCTTAAAAAACGAGGTATATATTGGAAATACTGTGCAAAATAAGAGAAGTAGAATAAGTTATAAAAACAGAAAATTAAGAAGTAATCCACAAGAACAGTGGAACATTGTGGAAAACACACACGAACCAATCATTGAAAAGCAGCTTTTTGATAAAGTACAAAAAATGGTAATCGTGCAAAAATATAATAGGAATGAAAAAAAGCATAAGTTTTTATTAGATGGATTATTGTTTTGCTATGAATGCAAACACAAAATAGGAGTAAGAGGAAAGAAAAATGGCTATATGTTTATGATATGTAATAATTATCGTAGAAACTCAAAATTAGGACTTTGTACATCACATGGATTTAGTTATGAAGCATTAGAAAAAGGTATACTACAATACATAAAAAACTTATTTTTAGCAATTGATAGTAAGAAAATAGAATTGAACGTAAAAAACAATAAAACAAAACAAGATTATGGAAAAATACTAAAACAGAAACAAACAGAAATTAACCTTATAAAAGATAACATAGACAAAATGTATGTTGACAAATTAAACGGTAAAGTTAGCGAAGAAATGTATGAAAGGGTATTTAACAAACTAATCAATGAAGTAAATGAAAAAGAAAAGGAATACAATAAGTTAAAAAACAAAAAAGAAAATGCTATGCAAGATGATAGTAAAGAGATAGAAAACATTGTTAAAGAATTTTTAAAACTAGAAAAGCCGACACCTGAAATAATGAAAATAATTATTAATAAAATAGAAATACACCAAGATAAGCAAGTAGATATGATTTTTAATTTTAAGAGATTAAATGATATTAATATCAAAAATGCACAAAACGACTAATCTAATATTTGATATCAGATTAGTCGAAACAAAAAAATCAAAACTGTCTATTTTGACATCAACCAGAAGCAATTAGTATGTCAGATCGTATTATTGTATTAAATGCAAGACCTGGAACAGTAAAAGATATCCATAAAATTGACTTTGAGATAGAAGAAAGGACACCTATTAATTGCAGAGAAAAACCAAAATTCAGCCAATATTTTAATACTTTATGGAAGGAGCTAGGCGTTAATGAATAAATTAGTCATGTCAAAGGAAAGAAAGAAATATTTAAAACATATAAAATACAAACAATTCATGATATGGATAACACAAATAGCAATTCTAGTAATTTTCTTAGGTATTTGGGAAATTTTAGCTAATCAAAAAATTATTGATAGTTTCATCATGAGTCAACCAAGTAGAATAGCAGATACGCTTATCAATTTAGGATCAAATGATTTAATGAAACATATTGGTATTACTGTATATGAAACAGTAATTGGATTTTTACTGGGAACAGGATTAGGAATTGTAATGGCTATTATCTTATGGTGGTCAGATTTCTTATCCAAAGTTGCAGAACCGTATTTAGTTGTATTAAATAGTTTACCTAAAGTAGCCTTGCGGACCAGTTATTATTATATGGGTAGGAGCAGGTATGCCAGCTATTATCGTAATGGCAATAGCAATTTCTCTCATTGTAACCATTCTTGAAAATCTAAATGGATTTTTAAGAACAGATAAAGAAGTAATAAAAATGGCAAAAACATTTAATGCAAGCAAATTTCAAATTCTTACAAAAATTGTTATTCCAGCTAATCTTTCTACTTTCATCAATTCTTTAAAAGTAAATATAGGTTTATCTTTAGTTGGTGTAATATCAGGAGAATTTTTAGTATCAAAAGCAGGACTTGGTTATCTAATTGTATATGGAGGGCAAGTTTTTAAATTAGACTTAGTTATGGCAAGTGTAATTATCTTAGGCATAGTAGCAGGTGTAATGTATACAGCAATATTGTTATTAGAAAAATTTATCCTACATTGTAAAAAATTTAAATAATTTTGGGACGGAGGAGAAAATGAAAAAGAGAATAATGATGATCGTAATTATTTTAGCTATATTATTTAGTATAGTTGGAGTATTGATGAATCAAAAAAATAAACAGAATAAAGAGTTAGAAACAATAAAGGTAAATGAAGTAACCCGTTCTGTTTTCTATGCACCTCAATATGTGGCAATAAATAAAGGCTTTTTTAGAGAAAATGGCATGGAGATAGAACTAACAACAGGTCAAGGAGCAGATGCAGTAATGACAGCAGTATTAGCTAATCAATGTGATATTGGATTTGCAGGTCCAGAAGCATCTATTTATGTCTATAACGAAGGAAAAGAGGACTTTTGCCAAGTATTTGCACAAATGACCCAAAAAGATGGTTCATTTTTGGTAGCAAGAGATAAAACCGAAAACTTTTCTTGGCAAGATTTAAAGGGAAAATTAGTTATACCAGGAAGAAAAGGTGGAGTACCGTATATGACACTAGAATATGTGTTAAAGAAAAACGGTATTGACCCACAAAAAGATACCACCTTAGATGATAGTATTAAGTTTGATTTAATGGCAGGTGCTTTTGCAAGTGGAGATAGTGACTATGTTACTTTATTTGAACCAACGGCTTCTATGACACAAAATCAACAAAAAGGATACATTGTAGCATCCGTAGGAGAAGCAGCGGGAGAAATTCCTTATACAGCTTATTTTGCCAAAAAAAGTTATATAGAAAACCATGAAGACAGAATACAAAAATTTACACAGGCAATTTATAAAGGGCAACAATGGGTAAAAGAGCACAGTAGCAAGGAAATAGCACAAGCGATTCAAAGCTTTTTTCCAGATACAGATATAGAAATGTTAGAGGCAGCCATTCAACGTTATCAAGATATTGATGCTTGGAGTGATACACCAATTCTAAAAGAAGAAGCTTTTAATCGTCTGCAAGAAGTTATGACAATGGCGGGAGAATTAGAAAAAAAAGCACCATATAACAAAATTGTTAATAATAAATATGCCGAAAAAGCAATTCAATAAAACAAAAAACTCTCCCAAGGAGTACTTTCAATAAGGACATTTATTGATTAAGTACTCCTTTAGGTTATATCAGTATAGTTTAAAGACTATGCTGTTTTTATATTTTTGATACTTTGCTGAAAGGCATTTTCTAATTCATATTCATTTAGTGGAATACCTATTATTCCAACTCCTGTATAGTAAATGTCTATTTGCTGATATTTATTACCATTTAGCTTAGTTTGCTGATATACATATATTTTATCAATTAATTCATTTACAATTTTTGGTGTTAATTCTTTAATTTCAGTATATTTTTTTACTTTATCAATAAAAGCTGTTAAATCTATTTCTTCTTGTTTAGTTTTATCAATAGTGGTGGCTAATTCATTAATTTTCTCTTTTAAGTCTTTTTGCTCTTTTTCATAGTTTAATGATAAAGTTGCAAATCTTTCATCAGTAATTTTGCCAGAAATGTTATCTTCATAAATATGCTGTATCAAATTATCAATATCTTTTACTCGTTTTTGGTATTGTGATAATAATTTTTTATTTGAAATATCTTCCTTTCGCTGTTCTTCTAGTGAAGCATCTAACTTTTCTTTTATAAATAAATCTTCATAAGATGAAATATAAGATATTACTTGTTTTATATTATCTAATACCAATTCTCTTAATGCAATATCTTTTATATTATGGCTAGTACAAGAATGTGTAGAATTATTTTTATAATTAGAACATCTATAAAAGTCTTTATCTGGTGTAAAGTTATTAGTAGTACAATAATAAAGTTTAGCTCCACAATCTTTGCAAAATAGATGTCCAGAAAATATACTTGTTTTTCCTGTTTTAGTAGGTCTACGTTTATTACTTCTAAGTCTTTGAACTATATTCCAAGTTTCTTTATCAATAATTGGGTCATGAGTATTTTTAAAGACTTTCCATTGCTCTTTTGGAATATTAATTCTCGTTTTATCTTTGAAGGAACGAGTGGTATATCTAAAGTTTATTGTATCTCCTATATATTCTTGTCTATCTAATATTTTGTTTATGGTCATTGAAGACCAATAATGTTTTACTTCTGTTGGAAAATTTTGAGTTTTCATTCCTAAACTTTGGCGATACTCTGTTGGATTCATTATTCCTTCTTTTACAAATTGTTTTGCTATTTGAGAAGCACTCAATCCTTGTATAAATAAAGAAAATATCCTTTTTACAACTTTTGAAGCTGGCTCATCAACAATCCACTTATTTTTATCATTTTCATCTTTTTTATATCCAAAAGGTGGATTGGTAGTCAAAGGTATACCAGAAATTCCTTTATTTTTCATTACATCTTTAACTTTCTTACTTGTATTTTTAGCATGCATTTCGTTAAACCAATCTTGAATAGGAAGGAAATCATTTAATCCTTTATCAGTATCAATATTGTCCATTATGGCAATATATCTAATATTTAGCCTAACAAAATCTTCTTCTAACAATTGACCTACTATAAGTCTATTTCTACCAAGTCTTGAATGGTCTTTTACGATAATTGTTCCAATATGTCCTTGTTCTGCAAGTTCCATTAACTCCATAAAAGCAGGTCTTGTAAAACTTGTTCCAGAATAACCATCATCTACAAAGAATTTAGTAT
>CANOPF010000047.1 GCA_947568535.1 uncultured Clostridium sp.
TCCACCTGCTCCCATAATCCTTTTAAAATTAAATTTCTTTGTTGTATATAAATCATACATTAACTTAAATAATTGTATACCGAACCATAAAAAAAATGGTACATAAATATATTTGTTTTGCATAAATGTCATAAAATTATTCATTTATTGCTTTCTCCCCTCTATTTTGACTGACGTTATCCTTCTGTATTAAAGTCTTCCTCCTTTATTTCTCCATCTTGATTGACTAAAATAGTTATTTTTTTTTCTGCTTCTTCTAGTGTTTGATTACATTGTTTGGAAAGTTTAATTCCTTCTTCAAATTTAGAAACAGACTCTTCTAAACTCAACTCTCCTTTTTCTAATTCTGTTACAATATCTTCTAATTGTTTCATTTGCTCCTCAAAACTTTTACTCATTTTCCTTTCTCCTTTTTTACGAAAAATTTCTTTATCTTTTTTATTGTATTTTCGCTTGTCTACATCCATCAACAAATCTAAGTTCAACTTCATCACCTGATTGCAACTGTATTTGTTTTGTTATTAATTTTCCTTCTTTTTGTGTAATAGAATATCCTCTTGTTAATGTTTTTAACGGACTATAAGCATCTAATTTAGCTACTAAATGACTGTATTTTGCTTTTTCTTTCTCTTTTTTAGCGAAAATAAAATTTTCTAATTGTTTCACTTCATAATCGATTTTGATATAATTTTCTTGAATTTTTCGTATAGGCTCTTTAAAGACAACACTTGATCGACTTTTTTCATATCGTAATTTCATGATCTCCACTTTTTTAAGTAAAGATATTTTAAGTCTATTTTGAACATTCAAGATTTTTTGTTTTATTTCATCTCTATCTGGTACAGCTAATTCAGCAGCTGCTGATGGAGTTGGTGCTCTTAAGTCAGCGACAAAATCAGCAATGGTAAAGTCTGTTTCATGTCCTACTGCTGATATAATTGGAATTTCAGAATGATAAATACTATGTGCTACAATCTCCTCATTAAACGGCCATAAATCTTCTAGTGAGCCTCCTCCTCTAGCTAAAATCAATACGTCTGCCATTTTATTTCGATTCATGTATTCAATTCCTTCTGCTATTTTCTCTGCTGCTCCTTCTCCTTGCACAGGAACAGGAAATAGTCGTATAACAACCTTTGGGTTTCTTCTTGTTGATACATTAATGATATCCTTAATAACAGAACCTGTTTGTGAGGTAAGTACGCCAATTATTTTGGGCATCTTAGGAATGAGCATTTTATGTTCTTCGTCAAAAAGCCCTTGCTCTTCTAACCTATATTTTAAGTCTTGATATTTTTGATATAACTCTCCTAAACCATCTTCCTCCATTGCTTTTACATAAATTTGATAAACACCATCTCGTTCAAAAACAGATATACCTCCGAAAAGAAAGACCTTCATTCCATCTTTTGGCATGAAGTTTAATTTCTGAGCATACGACTTAAACATAATACATTTAATTAAGGATTTATCATCTTTTAACGTAAAATACATATGTCCTGTATAATGATGTTTAAAATTAGATATTTCTCCTTTAACAAATATATGATTTAAAAATTCATCCTCTGTTATTTTATGGCTAATATATTGATTTAATTCTGAAACAGTTATTGCCATTTCTGCATATTTCATATTTTCTCCTCTTTAATTACACTTGCTAAAATTCCGTTAACAAAATTCTTAGAAGATTCTTCTCCATATTTTTTCGCTAATTCTACTGCCTCATTAATAACTACTTTAAATGGTATATTGGTATATTTCAACTCATAAATGGCTAATTTTAAAATAACTAAATCCATTTTAGATATTCTTTCAATTTTCCAACCTTCTTTTAAATTTTTTTCTATTTGATGGTTAATTTCTTCTTGATTTTTTTGAATGCCTAAAACTGTATCTTGGATATAATTTTTTGCTTTCTCATCTTTTATTTCATTACTTTCCATATATAAATCTATTGCTTCTTGTAATTCTTCTTGTTTTTGTATTTCTAGACTATAAATGAATTTAAAAGTTTGTTCCCTGATAGCTGTTCTATTCATACTATTTCCCTTTCTATGGCTACATTTTATCAATAAATGCTTTTAACTTCGTTTTTACTTCTTCTTTATTTTGTTGTACATAATTTCCAATTAATGCTCCTAATACTAAAACCACCATGGCTAAAATTAAATCATGTAATCTTGTTACTAAGATTAATATCGCAACAATAATACCAATCATTGCTCCTTTATAATTATTCCAAAACTCTTTTAGGTTCATTTTCTCCCATTCCTTTCTCCTTAATTCGATTACATTATTCTACATTTTGTTGCTTTTGAGCAACTTTTTTTACGGTTATATTCACTTCTTTTACTTCTAAATCAGTAGCCAACTTTACCTTTTCCTTTATTTTTACTTGAAGATTAGCTGATAAATCTTTAATGATTGCTTCTTCATTCACAATTAAATTAACAAATACTTTTACATTGTTTTCTTTATCCAATTCTACTCTTGTTGTTACTTCCTCTGCACTTTGAAAATTCAACGCTACTGAATTAACTAAATTTTCAATGGTCTCTTTAGAAATCATTAACTTTCCACTTTCATTTTCTAATAATATTCCTTGTCTTTCCTTAATTTGCTCTTTTGATGTGGCATCAAAAAATATACATTTTATGGATAATAAAATAAAAATAAGACTTAGGCCAAGTAATATCTTACTCGATGTATCTCCTACGATAATTTTTGTTAGTATATCTCCTACTAGACTAATATCCAACCATCCAAATACTAATAAACATAGAATAACCGATAATATTAGCATAATATTAGCATAAATAATTAATGTGATTTTTTCTAAAATTTTCATTTCATTTCCTCCTACTTTTCTTTTCTTCTTTTAATCTTCTTTTACTGCATCTTCTATCGTTTCTTCTTTTTCCTTAGCTGTATCTGTATTGACACCTTGTACATGTACATTTACTTCTTCTACTTTTAATCCAGTCATACTTTCTACTGCTTTTTTTACGCGGTTTTGAATTTCAAAAGCAACATCTGGAATTCTTGAACCATATTCTACAATAATATTAACGTCAATTTTGGCTTGTGTTTCTGTTGCTTCTACTTTAATTCCTTTGGCTAAATTTTTCTTTCCACTTAATACTTCTGATATTCCACCAGCAAATCCTCCTGCCATACCAGATACACCTGGCACCTCAGACACAGCTACTCCTGCTATAACAGCTATGACATCATTAGCAATTTGAATTCCCTCATTTTCTGCTTTTATTTCTTCTAATTCAACAACTTCACCTTGCTCTATTTTTTCTTCATTCATCTTTTTTCCTCCTTTGCCTATCAAAAATGATATACTTATTTTTTACACATTTAGTATATCAATTTTTGGCTTTTTTTACAACTATTTTAACTAAAATTTATGGAAAAAGCTTTTTTATCTTCTTTTTTCTCTACCCTTTATACTATCCTATCTTATTCTAATACTTCCCCTTCTTCCAACTTATTCCCTTTCAAAAATTCCTGAATTTTCATTCTTTTAGCATTCTCTCCTTGAATTTCTAATACGTTAAGAATTCCATCTTTACATTTTATAAACAATCCTTCTTTGGGATTAGAAACTAAGATGGTTCCATTTTTTATCCTCTTCTTATTCTCTATTGTTATTTCTTTTGTTACCATATCTACTTTCCAAAATTTTATTTTCTTTCCCTTAAAATAGGAAAATGCTCCCATAATTGGATTAAGACCTCTAACTAGATTTTTTATTTCTTTTGCGGTTTTTGTTTGCCAATCAATTTTCGCTATTTCTTTGGAAAGCATGGGAGCCATAGTGAATTCTTTTCCTTGTTTCTTACGAGTAACATTTCCTTTCTCCATGTGTTCTAATGTTTTTACTAATAACTTTCCTCCTATTTTAGCTAATCGTTCCCATAACTCCCCTGTTGTTTCATCTTCTTGTATATTCACTTCCTCTGTTAAGATAATATCTCCTGTATCCATTCCTTGATCCATAAACATAGTTGTCACCCCTGTTGTTGTATCTCCATTTAAGATAGCCCATTGGATTGGTGCAGCTCCTCTATACTGAGGCAGTAAAGAAGCATGAACATTAATACAACCATATCGAGGAATTTCTAATATTTCTTTTGGTAATATCGTCCCATAGGCTACTACACAAATCACATCTGGTGCTAATTTTTTTATTTTTTCTAAAAAGTCTTGATTCTTTTTTATGGTTAATGGTTGTTCTAGCACTAAGCCTTTTTCTAAAGCAAATTTTTTTACTTCCGAAGGTTGTAACTTCATGCCTCTTCCTTTCGGTCTATCTGGATTAGTGACAACAGTTATGATAGAATGTCCTGCTTCATAAATTGCTTCCAAACTCTCTTTAGCAAAATCTGGTGTTCCCATAAAAACAATATTCATGTTTATTCTTCCTTTCTATTATGTTTAACGATACAGGGTTTAAAGGCTTATTTCTCTGGATCAATATATTCTAATGTTCCTGGTATAATTTTATCCATAAATACTTCTCCATTTAGATGATCGGTTTCATGGCTAATAGCTTGTGCTAATAAATCTTTAGCTTTTAATTTTGTTCTTTTTCCTTCTCTATTGGTATATTCCACAATAACCTCTTCTGGTCGGATAATTTTAGCAAATTGATTAGGAAAACTTAAACATCCTTCTTCTACTTCATGTTCACCTTTCGTTTTCATAATGGTTGGATTGATCATAACCATTGGAGCACTTCCATCATAAATATCAATCGTAATGACCCTCTTTAATATACCTACTTGTACTGCTGCAAGCCCTACACC
>CANOPF010000048.1 GCA_947568535.1 uncultured Clostridium sp.
CCAAAATAATGTTTATCTTATCTTGCATTTTTGCTTGTCCTTCTATCCATATCGTTTGTTTGTTTTTTCGGAACCAAGTCATTTGCCTTTTGGCATATCTTCTTGTCTCTCTTTTAATTTTTTCAATCATCTCTTCTTTAGTTATTTGACCTTTTAAATATTCTACTACTTCTTTATATCCTAAGCCTTGTATTGCTGTTGGAAACTTCTGATGTTTTTTTAACATTTGTTCTACTTCGTTAATTAAACCTTTTTCTATCATGTCATCAACTCTTTGATTAATCCTCTCACACAAAACTTGTCTATCCCATTTTAGTGCAAATATATGGTAGTCATATTCTACTGGTTTTTTCCTTGATTCTCTTTCTTGTTCTGTCTTCGTCTTTCCTGTTGCCTGATATATTTCTAATATTCTAAAAATTCTTTTTTCATCTTTTTCACTAATTTTTTCTGTGGCTAAAGGATCTATTCTTCTTGCTTCTTCATATAAATTGTTTAACCCTTCTGTTAACACTCTTTTTTGTAAAATTTTTCGGTAGTTTTCGTCAAATGCTATCTCTGGATATTCAATTTCATAAATTAGACTGTCTAAATAAAGGCCTGTTCCTCCTACTACAATCGGTGTCTTTCCTTTTTCTATAATCATTTTTATTGCTTTTTTGGCTTCTTTTTTATAATCTGCTACACT
The DNA here is from genome assembly GCA_947568535.1 of uncultured Clostridium sp. Lineage (GTDB taxonomy): Bacteria > Bacillota > Clostridia > TANB77 > CAG-508 > CAG-269. The sequence goes on from CANOPF010000048.1 coordinate 689, forward strand.
ATATCTTTCTTCTGGCGAAACAACGTCTAATAAATAATGTTTTACTCCTTGTTGCTCTTCTTTTGTAGGTTTTGCTGTTCCAATATTCATTTCCTGATAAATTTGCATAGAATCACAAGATATAATTTCGCCATTTATCTTTTTAGCTAATTCTATAGATAAACTAGTTTTTCCCGAAGCAGTTGGTCCACATATTACCATTACTTTTTCCATGTAAAAATCCTCTTTCTGTATTTTTATTGCCTTACTTGATATATACTTAAAATTCCTTCTTGTATATCTTTCATATATCCACCTTCAAAGAGAAGGCATACCATAAATAACATCAATATGATGATTATCTTTTTGATTATTTTCTCTTTCTCTATTTCATTTTCGTGAATCTTTTCTATCATCTTTCCTATTTGTGGCATAATAACCATACCATTTATCCCAGTAAATATGATTACTAAAATATTCTTCACACTATCTTGCATTTTGATATTAGGATAGTGTATTCCCTTTTTGGCTATTTGAAAAATGACAATGGTTATACCATACATAACTGTACACCCTATTATCATATAAAAAATCTTTTTTCTTTTTTCTATCGTACCCAGACTCTGCCAAGTCCAAGCCAATAAAACAAGATAAATTATGATTGCTGTGATAATGATAAATATCATTTTTATTCCTTTCTATTTTCTGGCAAATTTTCTTTCAATATCATATTGGGTCATTTTAATGACTGTCGGTCTTCCATGTGGGCAGGTAAATGGATTTGGTAATACCAATAACTGATCCATTAATGCAGTTACCTCTTTTTCATTTAGTGCCATATTTGCCTTTACCGCTGCTTTGCAAGCTACTGTTGCTATAAACTTTTCTTCTTTTTCTTGTTTAGCTGTTCTGACTACTGTATTAATTTCATCTAATGTCTCTAAAAATAGTTCTTTTGTGTTGATATCTATACATACAGTTGGTACACCAATTAATTTGATCGTATTTTCTCCAAACTCCTCTAAACTAAAACCCGCTTGTCCAAACATTTGCTTATTTTCTTTAATGATATCCATTTCCTTATGTGTTAATGTTATTACATCAGGCAATAGCAACATTTGTGAATCTTTATTTTGATTACTATAATAGTTTTTCTTTACTTTTTCATATATAATTCTCTCATGTGCTGCATGTTGATCTAATATATACATTTCTTTGTCTATTTCCAATATAATATAAGTATTAAATAAAATGCCGATAAATTTATAAACTGGTTTTTGCCATTCTTCTGTTTTTTCCCATATAGATAAATTATTTTCTTCCTTATCTACTATTTCTTCTTTTGGCTCTTCTTTTTTTTCTTCCATTGGCAACCTTCCAAATAATTTAGCATACATTTCATTAAAATCCTGAGAAACAACTTGTGGACTGTCTTCTAACGCTTCTACCTTGTTCTTGATTTTTTCACATTCTTTCTTCACTTCTTGTTTATCTATATCTTCTGTTAGCTTTTCTAATGTATATCCTATTTCTGGCTCTTTACATGATATTGGTATAATATTTTTTTCTGCTAATTCTTTTTCCATTTTTTGTTTCATTTCTCTTAATTGCTTTAATACATCTGTTGTATCTATTGGTGTTCCTACTTCTTTTTGTGCTAATTGTTCTCTATTCTCTGATTCTTCTGTAATATGGTTTGTTTTGATAGAACTTTCTTCTTCTGTATATGTTTCTATCTGTTTTTCATGCTGCTTGCGAAAACCAAATAAACCATTACTGTGATTTTCTCTTTTTGCTTCTCTTAAATTTTTTAATCTTTCTTCAAAACTGATTTCTCTAGCTGTTGCACTTGAATTAACTACCAATTCACTTTTTAGCAGGGTATCCTTTATTGTATGGTAAATGGATTGAAAAACCTTGTTTTCTTCTTCAAAACGTACTTCTAACTTAGCTGGATGCACATTAACATCTACTTTAGCGGGATTCATCTCGATATTTAATATGACAAATCCAAATTTTCCAATAGGTATTAATCCTTTATAAGCTTGTTCAGTCGCCGATGTTAATATTTTATCTTTAATATACCTTTTATTGACAAAAAACAATTGGTTGGATCGATTAGATCTAGCTATTTCAGGTTTCCCTATCACACCAGAAATCGTAATATCTTCATATTGATACGAAACTTCTTTAACACCATTGGCTATATCCTTTCCATATATACTATACACCACACTTTTTAAATCTCCATTTCCATTGGTTTGCATAACCGTTTTTCCTGTATTAATCAATTTAATGGCAATATGTGGATTGACTAAAGCAATTCTGGTAACAGCATCTTCTATATATCCTGATTCTGTATAGTCCTTTTTTAAAAATTTATATCTTACTGGTGTATTATAAAATAAATTGCTAACGGTAATCGTTGTTCCAGTTTGGCATCCAATTTCTTCTTGTTCTACAATATTTCCGCCTTCTACAACAATTCTATATCCTGTTTCTTGTTCCTTTGTTTTAGCCATCATCTCTACTTTACTGATTGCTGCAATACTAGCCAACGCTTCTCCTCTAAACCCCATTGACGTTACCTGGTTTAAATCGTCTGCTGTTCTAATTTTACTCGTAGCATGTCTCTCAAATGCCATTTCTAAATCATCTTGGGCAATTCCTTTTCCATTGTCTGTTATTTTTAAATACGAAATTCCTCCATTTTTAATTTCAATGGTTATGTTGGTTGCTCCTGCATCTATGGAATTTTCCATCATTTCTTTTATCACTGAAGCTGGTCTTTCAATAACTTCTCCCGCTGCTATTTTGTTAATTGTTAATTCATCTAATAATACAATATTCCCCATTTTATCCTCCGTTTTGAAAAGTTTTCTTTGTTGTTTATTATATCATTAGTTTCTAAATTTTGTATAGTTTTTTTCTAAAGATTTTCTATTTTTTCTCACCTGTTGCATACATTCCTTTTTACCTAAATTTCCTATCACAATCTGACTTTGTTCATTTTCTATATTTCATCATAAAAAACCTTTATTTATTCGTTATTTGCTCAAAGCATGTATATAACTGTTAATAAGGCTATATTTATAGTTATTGATATCATAAATTCCATAACTAGGTATTTCCTATATTGTCATAAAAAGTCTCTTTTTTGAAATAGATAGTTATAGCAATAGTTTTAAAGATATGTATACTAACATGGGTGTTTTTTGTCTATTACGATGTTTTTAATCCAACATAAATTTTTATATTTGTCAATACCTGTTGAAAAGGAATTTAATATATACCATTATTTCCATATTCTATCGCAATTTTTTATTTCTTTTTCTTTAAATGCTTTAAAAATATCCACATTATTCATATTTGCTATACTAAGTAGATATATAAAACAGTCAGCTAATTCTTCTTCAACACTATCATTATATTCTTTTGCTATATCTAAATGTCCAT
>CANOPF010000049.1 GCA_947568535.1 uncultured Clostridium sp.
CTCTTCCACAATAGCTCGATCAATTAGTTGGTAAATATCTTGTAATTCATCTAAATTATTTACCAATTCTTTTAATAAGTCAGATTGACTATTAGCTAAAACTTTTTTTACTTCTGGTAATTTCCATAAAGAATTTTTTAATGTTATCATATCTCTGGCATTAGCATTTCCATAAGCCATTTTACCAGCTAAACGTTCAATATCATATACTTTTTTAAGATTATCTACTACATCTCCTCTTAACATAATATTATCTTTTAATTCTTTTACACTGTCTAACCTTCGATTAATTTCCGAAACATCGACTAATGGATCATTTAACCATCTTCGCAAACATCTACCTCCCATTGAAGTCGAAGTCTTATCTAACACCCATAGCAAAGTTCCTTTTTTGGATTTATCCCTTAGCTTTTCTGTTATTTCTAAATTTCTTCTAGCATGAATATCTAATGCCATATATCTAGATAATGAATAAACAATAATTTTATTGATATGATCAAGTGTTGTTTTTTGTGTCTGCTCAATATACTCTACCAAAGCATGAATCGCACCAATAGCCAAACTTCTTTCTGAAAAACCTTCTACTGTATTCCCATGATTATCAACTATAGTAAATCGTAATGCTAAATTTTCTATCTGTGTTTTAAATAGTTTGTCATCTAATCTTGTGATATAAATCTCTTGAAATCTTTCTTTTATTTGATTAATCTCCGCTGTACAGTCTGCCATCATAGAATTAATGACCAACTCAGATGGTGTATATCTTGCTATTTCATCTAATAACATGGGAAAATTATGATTATCTTGAATCTCTGCTGCATAAAATTCTCCTGTGGAAACATCACAAATACCAATACCAAAATAAACACCCATCTTAAAAACAGACATGATGTAATTATTTTTTCTTTCCTCTAGCATATTACTTTCTACTACTGTTCCTGGTGTTATTACTCGAATAACCCCTCTTTTTACAATTCCTTTTGCCTCTTTTGAATCTTCTAATTGTTCACATATTGCTACTTTATACCCTTTATTTACTAATTTAGAAATATACATCTCAGCCGCATGATGAGGAACACCTGCCATTGGTGCTCTTTCCTCTTGTCCACAATCTTTTCCTGTTAGCGTAAGCTCCAACTCTCTTGCCACTAAAATAGCATCTTCAAAAAACATTTCATAAAAATCTCCTAGTCGATAAAATAGGATACAATCTTTATATTCTTCTTTAGTTTCAAGATACTTCTGCATCATTGGTGAATATTCTGCCATGTTATTCTTCTCCTTTTTCTTTTTGATTAGTCAGCTTTTCTACTTCCTTTTCTTTATTCCATACGCCTTTTAAATACCACATATGTTCAGAAACAATTCTTAGTTCAATAACTTTTCCTACTAAATTCTTGTTTCCTTCAAAAATAACCACCTTATTACTATCTGTTCTCCCTGTCAATAAAGCTTTATTATTTTTACTTTCTCCCTCCACTAAAACCTTGTGTACTGTTTCTATGTATTTCTGATTATTTTGCTCAATTTGACTTTCTACTAAAGTTTTTAATTGATTAAATCGTTTATGTTTTTGTTCTTCTGGCACTTGATTCTCCATGCTATCTGCTGGTGTTCCTATTCTCCTAGAATAGATAAACATATAAACCTGTTCAAAATTCACTTGTCTTACTACATCTAAAGTATCTTCAAATTCTTCGTCTGTTTCTCCTGGAAACCCTACAATAATATCTGTTGATAAAGTTAAATTCGGTATATTAGCTTTCATTTTTTTAACTAAGGCTAAATATTGCTCTTTCGTATATTTTCGATTCATTTCCTTTAACACTCGACTATTTCCAGACTGTAATGGTAAATGAACTAATTTGCATACTTTATCACAAGTACGAATTGCATCAATCACATCATCAGTAAAATCTTTTGGATGTGGTGAAATAAAACGAATTCTTTCTATCCCTTCTATTTGGTTAATTGCCTTTAATAAAGTAGCAAAAGAATAAATACCTTCATATTCCTCAAATTGAATGTTCTTTTCTCTTTCTACTCTTAAATAGGAATTAACATTTTGACCTAATAAGGTAATTTCTTGATATCCTTGTCTGGCTAATTCCTTTACTTCCTGGATAATCTCTTTTGGTTGCCTGCTTCTTTCTCTTCCTCTTACATAAGGTACAATACAATAACTACAAAAATTATTACAGCCATTCATAATCGTAACTGATGCTTTAATATGGCTATCTCTCTTAATCGGCAATCCTTCATAAATTTTCCCATCAACATGAATAATATCTTCGATTCTTTTTCTTTTTTGTAAAACTTCATATAAATCTTCAGGAAATTTATATAATGTATGTGTTCCAAATATCAAATCAACAAAAGGATAACTCTCTTTAATTTTATTGGTAATATGCTTTTCTTGCATCATACATCCACCAATAGCAATCATCGTTCCTTTTTCTTCTTTCAACCTTTTTAATTCGCCTAATTTCCCAAAAAGCTTATCTTCGGCATTCTCTCTAACACAACAGGTATTGAATACAACTAAATCTGCTTCTTTTGTGTTCGCTGTTTTTTGATATCCCATCTGTTCTAACATTCCACATAACTTTTCTGAATCATTTTCATTTAATTGACAACCCATCGTTAATAACATATATGTTACTATTTTTTTTTGATTGTATTTTTTTACTTTTTCTCTATATTGTTCTTGTCTTTTTATTTCATTTATGGTATCCACTTTTTTCCTCCATTTATTTGCTTATTTTATTATCTTATCTTAGAAATTATGGAATATAAAACTTATATTGAATGAATCATGAAATGATTAATCGAAAAAAATTTGAAGAAATAACGTTAATGAATAAAATAGAGTCTGAAAGATACCCTACATATTGTGAATGGTATCTTTCAGACTCTGTTTTATTATACCAGTAGTTCTTAGGCAAGTCCGTATTTTTTCTTGAATTTATCTGCTCTACCACCAACTGTTTCTTGTCTTAAATTACCAGTCCAGTATGGATGACATTTAGAACATACGTCTACTTTTAACTCTTTTTTTGTTGAACCAACTTCTAAAACATTACCACATGCACATGTAATTGTGGTTTGGTTATAATTTGGATGTATTCCTTCTTTCATTCTCCGTTCACCTCTTTCTTATGTTTAAATAATATGACTGTTTTTCATCATAACATATTTTTTTCTTTTTTTCAAGTATTATTTTTGATTTTGTTGATTTTGTTGTTGCTCTTGCATATATTCAGCAGAATATAACATTTCTTTATTAAGAGATAATTTATGAATTAATTTTCCCATAACATTAAAAATACAGGCTACAATTAAAATTATCATCCCTATTCTTTTCCAGTTTCTTTTTAACATGATCTTTCTCCTTTAATTTTCCCTATTATTAACCTGCTAAAAGCTCTCTTTATTGTTACATATTTATTATACTTTCATTTTTTGAAATTGTCAATAATGTTTAAGTTTTGGTTTTTTTGGTTACACTATGTTTGGTGATTAAAATGAATAAAAAAAATTGGATCATAATTAGTATTATCATTGCTCTATTCATTGGTGGAGGAATTTTCTTCTATATGAATCATAAAACTTCATCTCCCCCAAAAACAAATTATGAAGCAGATAAAACTTCTACTACTGACCATCATAATACTGATCATGTGGAAAATCAAATCCCTCCATCTGAAACAAATGAACTAACACAGGGAATTACTGAGTCTGAAAAAGACAACAAACCAGTTGAAGAGCAAATAGCAACTTTTAGTACAAAAATTTACTCTAATGATTCTGCTCGACAAAATAATATTTCTATCACTTGTCACACATTAAACGGAACCATAGTAAAAAATGGTGAAACATTCTCTTTTTGCAATACAGTAGGTGAATCTTCTACAAGTAAGGGATATCAAAAAGCGGATATTTTTGATCGATATGGCAATAAGAAAAAAGGACTAGGTGGACGGAAACTGTCAAATTAGTACAACTTTGTATAATACTATTTTAAC
>CANOPF010000050.1 GCA_947568535.1 uncultured Clostridium sp.
GGACCCACCGGTTATGAGCCGGTTGCTCTGACCAACTGAGCTAAGGGAGCATGCTCCTTGTATTTAGCACAAGTAAAAGTATAAACTATTTTCATATAAAAGTCAATACTTTTTTAAAAAATTTCATGATAATTTGTTACTAATTTTGCTCCTTGTTGAATTAATCGATTTGTACCAACTGAATGAATTGAATTAATATTTCCTGGCATAACAAATACATCTCTTCCCTGTTCAAGAGCAAAATCAACTGTAATTAACGTTCCACTTTTCTCTTTTGCTTCAATTACCAAAACTCCTTTACTCATTCCACTAATAATTCTATTTCTTGCCGGAAAATTCATTTTATCAGGCTTAGTTCCAAGAGGATATTCTGATAGAATTGCTCCACCTTCTTCTATGATTTTATTTGCCAATCTAACATTTTCTTTTGGATAAGTAATATCTAATCCATTACCTACAATGGCAATTGGCTTTCCACAGGTGAATGGCTCGTTCATCTGTGGATAACCATTAACTGGTAAACTTATTTTCCTATTTTGTGCACAAATTGCACCTATATGGGCATAACTATCCACACCTTTTGCTAATCCACTGATAATATTTATATTTTGTTTGGTTAGGTGATAAGCAAAATATTTAGCTCCACTTTTTCCATATTCAGTAGCTTCTCTACATCCTATAATAGCTATAGCTTCTTGATTCAATATCCTCTTATCTCCTTTATAATATAAAGTAATTGGTGCATCATGGATTTTTTTTAAACGCCATGGATAATCTCTTTCCTTAATAGAAATTATATCTATATTATTTTTTAGCATATAGTCGATATGTTTTTCTACCTGATTTTTAATTTTTTGACTTACTATATGTTCAATGGTCTTTTCTCCTATTCCTTCTATTCTTAATAATTGTTCTTTTTTTAAGGAATATATTACTTTTGGTTCTTTATATATTTCTAACATTTTTTGTTTTTTTCTGTTTCCTAAATTAGGAATTAACGATAACCATATCCAATACTTTTTCTGTTCTATATTCTCTATTTTGGTTTCTCCTTTTCCGAATAATAAAATAGAAGTATCTTTTATGATACTTCTATTTTGATTATAGCATGGCTTTGTGTCTTATGTTTGTCTAAAAAATAGAGTTTTCGTTATTTTGCTCTGTTGCAGCTTTGATTACATTATGCATTAACATAGCAATTGTCATTGGTCCTACTCCTCCTGGAACTGGTGTGATATAACTTGCTACTGTTTCTACTTCTTTATAGTCAACATCTCCTACTATCTTTCCATCTTGTTTTCTATTAATTCCTACATCAATGACAACAGCACCTTCTTTCACCATATCTTTTGTCACAAATTTTTCCTTTCCAATAGCTGCTACTAAAATGTCTGCTCTTTTGGTATGTTCTTTTAGATCTTGTGTTCTAGAATGACAAATCGTCACTGTCGCATTTTTAGCTAAACAACATTGGGCTAATGGTTTTCCTACGATATTACTTCTTCCAATGATAACGACTTCCTTTCCTGTTAAATCAATATGGTATTCTTCGAACATTTTCATAATACCATATGGAGTACAAGAAATAAAAGTATCTCCTCCCATAACCAGTTTTCCCACACTAGATGGTGTAAATCCATCTACATCTTTTTGATAAGAAATGGCTTTAAAAGCTTGGTTAATATCTAGGTGTTGTGGTAATGGGCTTTGCAGTAAAATACCATGTACTTCCTTTGTATGATTTAGTTTTTTAATTAAATTATTTAACTCTTGTTGTGTAATATGTTCTTCTAGCATATATTCTTCATATTCAATTCCAATTTCGTTACATGCTTTACTTTTACTTTTTACATATACTTTGGATGCTGCATGATCACCCACCATAATAACTGCTAATTTAGGAAAAATTCCTTTCTTTTTCAGTTCATCACATGTTATCTTTAAATTTTCTCTTATTCTTTTTGCTAATGCTTTTCCCTCTATTTTTATAGCCATTACATTCACTCCTCTTATCATTTTTTCACTTTTGCTTATTATATAGGAAAAAGATATTTTTTTCAATTAGATTCTATCAATTGTTAAAAAATTTTATTCTTTTTTGCTCACTTTATACTCAAACTGCTTATCTTTAGTATCAATTTTCCCTTTCTACCTAATTTATTCTTCAAAAAACTCGTCTGCACCACCTATTATTTCTCCTGTGGTTACATCTACAAATATTGATTTTGCATGATCTTTCTTTTCATCATTAGGATCAGGCTCACCTTGTTTATAGTGAATGTTAACTGTCCAAACTTTTTTCGTTTAATTCTTTTGAAAATGTAATTTTATTTTTACTGTGTGGTGTAACTTCGTAAATATCATTTTTGCCATTGCTTTCTATATCATAATCATTAGAATATATAAACATATTATTATAATAGCAATTATTGAATTTCAAATATTCTTTAATTACATTTTTTAAGCTACAAGACATTATAATTAGTGGTATATTCAAATTATACATTTGTAATAAAAATTCTTTTGCTCCATCACGAAGTTCTAACTTTATATCTTTTACTGCATCTTTTATAATTTCATTATTCAAACCTTTTTCACGTAATAAGTCTATATATGATTTGAATCTATATTCCCATGTCTCATGATTTTTATCATGTATTTCATCATACATTTTAGTAAAGTCATCTCCTAATAGTCCTGAATAGTATAATACTCTCCAACCACTGATACTATTTCCTTTTGTTAATGTTCTATCAAAGTCAATTAAAACATAAAAGTTTTCTTTTGTTAGTTTTATATTATCTATTTTTTTGAATTAATATATTTCATAAACTTCTCCTATAATTCTAAAATCATATCATCTTTTGCAGATATAACTTCAATATCATATTTATTACTTAAATTTTCAGCAATTATATCTGGATTACTCTCTAATATATTGCAATTAAAATGAGTTAAAACGACTTTTTTAGGTTTTATATTTTTTATAAATTCTTCTACATTTGATATATCTAAATGTTTTGGCTTCGGTTTATCTTGTATATAATATGGAACATTTATTATTAATATTTCACAACCTTTATATGATTCTAAAAGTTCTTGAAAATATGCTGTATCTGTTACTAACCCTATAATATGATTTTTAGTTTTTATCTTAAATCCATAATTTTCTACACCATGTCTATGTTCTATTGATGATGTGATTTGTATATTTTTTATTTTATAATCTGTATTAGGATTTATAACATTCACATACTTTGGAAAATCCATTACATATGGCTGTAATACTCTCTCTTCTATTGCTTGATTAGATAATAATAAAGTTCCTTGTTTTTCTTCTCCTCCATTTGTCATTAACTCTACAAATATATTCAAATCGTTAGAATGGTCTATATGTATATGTGATAAAATTATTCCATCAATTTTGTCCTCGTATGTATTTATATATTTGTAAAATGTATTTACTCCTGGATCTATTATTATATTGGTGTCATCAACACTAAAGTATAATCCTCCTACTTGTCTTATTTTCTTAAAAAATATATCTTTGTTCCCTGTTGTTCCAAAAAAATAAATAAAATCTTTTGACATTCTATTTTCTCCTATTCAATACTTTACTTTTCTAATTATTTTAAAATTTTCTTTTCATATAAATCATTAAATATAAGTTTATCTACTGGCGAAATTATATCTATATCATTGAAATTTAACCATCTTATTTCTTTAATTTCTGAAGTAGGTTTTATATCTCCTATAAATTCTGCTGTATAACAAGTCATTTTAACTATTAT
>CANOPF010000051.1 GCA_947568535.1 uncultured Clostridium sp.
TTTCCTCTCATTCTACCTTTTTGTACTTTTCTATGTTTTGTTCTTTTTGGCATTAATGGCATTATTTGTCTCCTCCTTCCATTTTCTTCTCTGGAAGAACTTCTCCTTTATAAATCCAAACTTTCACACCGATTTTTCCATATGTTGTATCTGCTTCTGCAAATCCATAGTCAATATCAGCTCTTAATGTTTGAAGAGGAATATTTCCTTCTTTATAGAATTCAGTTCTAGCCATATCTGCTCCACCTAATCTTCCAGATACTGCTGTTTTAATTCCTAATGCTCCTGATTTTATTGATTTTTGCATACATTGTTTCATGGCTCTTCTAAATGAAATTCTTCTTTCTAATTGTCCTGCGATATTTTCTGCTACTAATTGAGCATCTGTATCAACATTTTTCACTTCCACAATGTTTAGATTTACATCTTTACCAATTAATTTTGTTAATTCATTCTTTACTGTTTCTACTCCTGCTCCACCTTTTCCAATAACAATTCCTGGTTTTGCTGTATAAAGATTTACTCTGATAGCTTTTGCTGTTCTCTCAATTTCTATTTTAGAAATTCCAGCAAGATATAATTTCTTTTTCAAAAATTTACGGATTTTTTGATCTTCTACTAAATAATCTGCAAAGTCTTTCGTATCTGCATACCATTTAGAGTTCCAGTCTTTTATGATTCCAACTCTTACTCCTGTTGGATGTACTTTTTGTCCCATCTGTTATCTAGGCCTCCTTTTCTTTTAAAACTATTGTTATGTGACTTGTTCTTTTTCTAATTCTTACTGCTGAACCTTTTGCTGCAGGACGTATTCTTTTTAATGTTGGTCCTTGATTGGCATAAATTTCAGCAACATATAAGTTTCCTTGTTTCATATCGTGATTGTTTTCCGCATTTGCTATAGCAGACTTCAACAATTTCTCAATGATTTCTGATGATGCTTTTGGTGTGAATTTTACGATAGCTAAAGCTTCATCGACATCTTTTCCTCTAATTAAGTCTGCTACGATTTTTACTTTTCTACTTGAAATTCTAGCATATTTTAGGGTTGCTTTTGCTTCATTTATCCTAACTGTTTCTTGCTCTTGCATTTTCTTACCTCCTTTAGTTAATGACAGGGTGCACTCCTCTTCTCTGAGGAATATTCCCTCCCCTTTATTCGGGTATTAACATATTTTTATTTTTTTGTTTTCTTGTCTCCTGCATGACCTTTAAATGTTCTTGTAGGAGCAAATTCACCTAATTTATGACCAATCATTTCTTCTGCTATATAAATTGGAACATGTTTTCTTCCATCATGTACAGCGATTGTATGACCAACCATTTGTGGATAAATTGTTGAAGCTCTTGACCATGTCTTTAGAACTTCTTTATTTCCATTTTCGTTCATAGCTTCTACTCTTTTTAGTAATTCAGGCGCTACGTATGGCTTTTTCTTGCTTGATCTTGACATTAAATTTTTCCTCCTTACTTTCTTCTCTTAACAATAAACTTATTGGATTGTTTCTTTTTATTTCTTGTCTTATATCCAAGAGCTGGTTTACCCCAAGGTGTCATTGGTCCAGCGTGTCCTACTGGTGCTCTACCTTCACCACCACCATGAGGGTGATCTACTGGGTTCATAACAGAACCTCTAACGGTTGGTCTAATTCCCATATGTCTCTTTCTACCAGCTTTACCAATTTTAACGTTTTCATGATCACTATTTCCTATTACACCAATTGTTGCTCTACATGTTGCTAAAATTAATCTCATTTCTCCTGATGGAAGTCTTACATGAGCATATTTTCCTTCTTTTGCCATTAACTGAGCACTTTGTCCAGCAGCTTTTACTAATTTTCCACCTTGTTTTGGATTTAATTCAATGTTATGAATTAATGTACCTACTGGTATTGAATTGATTGGCATACAATTTCCTGGCTTGATATCAACGGCTTCTCCAGATACTACTGTATCTCCATCTTTTAACCCTTGTGGTGCTAAAATATATGCTTTTTCTCCATCTTCATATTGAATTAAGGCAATATTAGCACTTCTATTAGGATCGTATTCAATTCCTATTACGGTTGCTGTCATATCGTCTTTTCTTCTTTTAAAATCTATGATTCTATATTTTTGTCTATTTCCACCACCTTGGTGTCTTACTGTTATTCTACCATATGAATTTCTTCCTGCATTTTTCTTTTTCTTTGTTAACAAAGATTTTTCAGGAGTTTTCTTTGTAATTTCTCCAAAGTCTGAAACTGTCATATTTCTTCTTGAAGGTGTATATGGTCTAAAGTGTTTCATTCCCATTTTTATTTCTCCTTTCCCCCTCTACTCTTCTCATCAACTTTCGAGTAGATTACAGATTTTTTCCTGCTCTGCCTACAGATATTCTTTATTCTCCGGGTTCTTTCCCGCTATGATTTCTTTGTTCTATCTTCGATATTTCCCTTAAAAAATCACTAACTACCTTATCAAACATTTTTAATCGTTTTGGCTCTATTCGTCTATCTAATAAACTAAGATTTTGGCCAAATTTCGATTCGAGTAATTGAATTAATTCTTTTGCCATTTTAGTCTCTTCTAACTTTTGTATTTTTTGATCATATTTTACTTTTATTTTCAGTTGAATTAATTTTTTTCTTAAATGTGGTATTAATTTTTCCTTTTTTCTTTCTTCATAGTTAACAATTTTTTGGTGAAATTGCTCTTCTTTTTTATTCATGCTTTTGAATTCCTTTTTGATAATTTAGGCTCCCATGAATTCATCAATACTGTCTTTATATTTTTTAGAAAGTTTCATTGTTTTTCCACCTTTTGTCAAATAACTTTCTTCTTTTGGATTTGTGTCAATCGTTACAATAGCTTTCTTCCAATCAGAAGTTTTCCCTATGTGGTATCCTACTCTTTTCTTTTTTCCATTTACATTTATGGTATTTACTTTTATTACTTTTACTTCAAAAAGTTTTTCCACTGCTTTTGCTATTTCTACTTTTGTTGCTTTTTTATTGACTTCAAAAGTATATTTTCCTTCTTGTAATTGATCGTTACTTTTTTCTGTTATAATTGGTGCTATAATAATATCTTCTGGTTTCATTTAAGCGTACACCTCCTCTAATTTTTTAACCGTATCCACTGATAAAATTAGATTGGTATATTTTAATAAATCAAATACATTGATATTATTGGCTGTAATTGTCTTTACTCCTTCAATATTTCTGGATGACATTAACACATTTTTGTTGTTTTCTGGAAGAACAATTAATGTTTTCCCTTCTACTTTTAAGTCTGTTAATGCTTTTGCCATTGTTTTTGTTTTGATTTCTTTTACTTCTAATTTATCAACTACTGTTAATTCTTTTTCTAATACTTTTGCACTTAAAATTGATCGAATGGCTAATCTTCTTTCTTTTTTATTAACAGTATATCTATATGAACGAGGTTTTGGTCCTAATGCAATACCACCTTTAATCCATTGTGGACTTCTTGTTGAACCTTGTCTTGCTCTACCTGTTCCTTTTTGTCTCCATGGTTTTCTTCCACCACCAGAAACTTCTGCTCTTGTTTTTGTACTTTGTGTACCTTGTCTTTGATTAGCTAAATAA
>CANOPF010000052.1 GCA_947568535.1 uncultured Clostridium sp.
TTACTAGACTACCTATGAAACGAAGCGACTGATCGACGGTTTCTAAAATATTGATGTTAGAATAGATATATAGACACAAAATTGTCAATAATTTTTGAAAATGTCCCAAAAATTTCTAAACATTAACGGAAAAATATTTTCCGCTAAATTATACATTTTATTATATCAATCTTGAGTCTTTCCGCTCGCCGCGGAGGCAGGCTCAAGATTTAATTTTTGGGTATTAAAATCTATTTTTTGCCCATAATATAACTAGGCGATAGATTTAATTAAGATATTTCGTCATCTTGGTTAAGCATATACATGTTCTGTATGTGCTTTTTCTAATTGCATCTTAAATGATGCTAACTTCCAAGGATGTGTCATTGGGGGTATATACTTTTTCTTTTCTTTTTTTGGTTCTGTAATTTTATCAAATTCTTCGGAATATTTTTTATGTGACTCTAGTTTTCTTAATTCATATAGTTTTTCATCAATATTTACCAGTAAGTCGTCATTAAAAGCTTTGATTACAAGGCATTCTGTCTTCGCTCTAAAGCATTTTAACTCATTATTTTCATATGGCTGATAATATTCATTTTTGAATTTTATACTATTACCATTATCAATCTTTCTAGGAGTTAAAACAGCAAGAGTATAATTGATTTTTTCTGGTGTAGGACATATTTCATATACTGACTCAAATTTTTTGTAATCTAAAGCAAATTTAGCATTGAATTTTGGCACAAATATATTAATTAAATAGTCATTTGCTCCTTCAATGGTTGTAATATTATTTAATCTTAGTTCGTTTATCAGTCTACCTTGAAAAGTTCCATTATCTCGTTCAATAAGTCCTTTAGCTTGAGAAACACTTGTTGTATCTATATCAACGCCTAATTGTTTACAGGCATATCCAAATTGTGTTAAAACATTTTTATTAGATGTACGTTTATCTTCGTTTAGCTTATTATAATTAAATACAGTTCTATTATCGGTTTTGAATAGACTAGGAATACCATAATTTACCAATATTTGATAAAACACATGATAATAGACATTCAAGGTTTCTTGCCAATCAAAATATGCTCCAACAATATGATTTGTAGCCTTATCAGTAGCTAAATGAAGGCAAGCTTTTACATCTCCAAACCATAGATGAGAAGAGCCATCCATCTCTGTTACTTCGCCAAAATATTTAGGTTTTTCGCCTCTTGGGTGAGAGTCCTCTAAAGAAACTTCATGATTTACAATAATTTCAATTTCATCTTCTGACTTGTCCTTTAATTTCTTTTCTTTTTCTAGTTTTTCTCTAGCTAGTCTTCTTTTGGTAGCTTTTCTAGCTTTAGGAGAACGAATACCATTTTTCATTAAAGTTGTATAAACAAAGGTATATGAAACACTAAATTTTTCTTCCTCAAGCAAATAATCATAGAAATGTCTAAAATTAAACCCTTGATATTTATTACGATAAAGTAGTATAATGGAATCGGAGATTGTTTTATCTAAGGTCTTAGCGGGTTTCTTTGATCGGTTGCCATGCACAAAGCCGAGATTCACCTTTCTCACTTTTGTCACCTTTGTGACTTAGTGTTATCATTTTGGAACATTTTTAAAAGTTATTACTTAAGACATTATCATAAATTAATCATATTTCAAATGAATTTTTTTCGTTAAATATTTGACAATTCTAGTTTTAAGTAGTACAATATAAGTAGCTTAAAAATTGACTAAAGTTCTGCAAAAGTCATATAGTTAGAAAGAGATGCAATGGAAGAAGGCATCTCTTTTGTTTTGAATAAAAAAATAAAGGAGTAGCAAATGGAAGTTACTACCCCTTTATGATTAGATATGTACTAATCTTTGCTTTGACCATTTTGTTCATTAGCCTTTGCTTTTTGTTTCTTTTCAGATTCAATAAGCATTTCAACTAACTTCAAAATTAGTTCTGCATTGGTCATATCGCTTCACCCCTTTCAAAAAGACTTCCTTTGAGAAAAGGATGTTCTCATTATACTTTATTTTCTAATATTTTACAATAAATTTTAAAATTTTTTGTAACTGATTATAAACATCATCTTATGTTATCCAACATCAAAAAGTCGGAAATTTTTTTATTTTAAAACAGGATTGTATTATTTTTCTATACTTTTGTATAACTTTTTGATATAATCTGTACTAGACAAGTAGTAAGTGTGCGCCCAGCAAAGGGTAAGTAATCTAATGGGTGGAAATCCCGTCTGGCTAAGGTCTAACCAACCACCAGTAGCGAGTTTTGTGCTTATGGCAGTAATGTTATGAGTAAAGCGTAAATAGTGAGAAAGTAGGGTTAAAAGGCAATTCAGCCCCGAAATGTTATAAAAGTCAATACCAAAATTACCAAAAAAGGGAAAATAATTTTTACCAATTTAGACACCATAGATTAACCACTAGTATTGTTAATATTTTCCATTTTAGACATCATATCTTTAATTCGATAAGATTCTCCTGCAATATTAAAAACATATGAGTGATGTAATAGTCTATCTAATATTGCATTTGCTAGTACATTATCATTAAACAATTCGCCCCATTTAGAAAAAGTTTGATTTGTTGTTATTATTGTTGAACTTTTTTCATATCCTTTTGCTATTAGTTGATAGGAATAGACAGTATAAGCAAAAAAGAGTATGCAGAAAACTTAGAAGAAAACATCAAAGACTTAGTAACAAGATTAAAGAACAAAGCATATAAGCAATTACCAGCATTGAGAGTATATATACCAAAAGACAATGGCAAAATGCAACCACTAGGAATATCGATATATGAAGATAAAATTGTGCAATTAGCATTAAAGAAAATATTAGAGGCAATATATGAACCAAAATTCTTAGATAATATGTATAGATTTAGACCCAACAGAGGATGTCATAAAGCAATTAAATACGTACACAAAAGTATTTCAAATAGAAGAATAAATTATATTGTAGACGAAGATATAAAAGGGTTCTTCGACCATATAGACCACAACTGGTTAATAAAATTCCTTGAATATAATATAAAAGACCCAAACATAATCAGTTTAGTAAAGAAATATTTAAAAGCTGGAATAATGGATAAAGGCGAATATATAGCAACAGAAGAAGGTTCAGCACAAGGAAATATCATAAGTCCAGTATTAGCAAAAATATATATGCACTTTGTATTGATATTATAGCATAAAGAAATCATAGAGAAAAGAGCAGAAGGAGAGAATTTTCTAGTAGTATATGCAGATGATTTTATTGCAGGTTTTAAATATCAAAGAGAAGCAGAAGCATACTATGAAGCATTAAAGAAAAGAATGAGTAAATTTGGATTAGAATTAGAAAGTAGCA
>CANOPF010000053.1 GCA_947568535.1 uncultured Clostridium sp.
ACTTTAAATATAGTAAAAAGAAGAATAAAGGAGAAATAAAAAATAAAAAACCAGAAGAAGTTATGCAAGAAAACCAATTAGAACAAAATAAAGCAAAAGAGACAAAAAAGGAAAAAATAAAGTCTAGTAAATCGAATAAAGAAAATTATACCATTGAACAATTGGTAGAACTGTATAAAGAATTTGAAAAGTTAGAAAATATATTAAAAAATATTATGTTAGATATCAACAGTTTAAAATTAAAGAAAAAAAATATGGCAAAGAAAATTGAAAATGCAACGTTATTTATAGAGGAGATTGATAATCATAAAAAAAGTATATTTGAATTTTGGAAGTATAGTAATAAAGATGAAATGGCAACATTACCAGAAGGAGAAGAAGAGGAAGTTAATATTATTAAAAAGATAGTCAAAGTATTTGATTATAAAGAAGATATGGAGAGGTTTGGAAAAACCATGGATAAACAACAAAGAAAAGTTTTATCTAAGCAAGAAACAGATAGTGTATATATTACCACTACCAATCTCTTAACAATATTAAATAAAGTCAAAAATAACCAAGTAGCGCCTAAAGAGATGACAGCAAGTTTAAATCAGTTAAAAAAAGAAGCCATAAAAGCAAAAACATTAATGGAAAATGAAGAATTTGATATATTCGGAGGAATTGCACAAGATATAGCCAAAGTATCAAAAATTAATAACAAGAAACATAGGGAAATTCCGAAAGACAAATTTACCATATTAGATATTAGTAAAACAACCAAACAAATAGGTTACAAATTAGCATTAGAAAAAGTAATAGAACAGGTTAAATTAGCATTAGATAAGGCTGTGATTGCTGAAGATTTACCAGTGTATAAAGCTATGCAAGATACATTAATCGATGAAAAAGAAATGAATGTTTTTAATATCAATCCAGAAGAAGAAATAAAAGAAGCACTTAAAGATGAAAATGCTAAAATTAACTTTTATAAAATAAAATTAAAACAAGGAGTAAAGGGAATTAGTTTTACTAATTGTATATTTTATGATAACCAAAATAAAACATTACCAATTGGACAAGATTTATCTACTAAAATGTTAGTTGATTTAGATAAATTAAATAGAGAATTAGTTAAAAAGACATCGTTTAAAATGGTAAACGTTGAAGATGAGAAAGATGATTTTACAGCTATAACCATAAAGACAATTCACGTCTTTGAATATAATATGTAAAAAGAACGAAAAAACCTCTTATGCATATAATGAAATAAATTAGGCAAGGAGGTTTTTTTGATGAAAAAAATACGACATATGTTAATATTTTTTATGATTTTAACATTTATATTTTTCTGTAATATTCCCATGACTTATGCCTTGACACCAAGTGCACAGCCACAATATCAAGGAATTGATGTTAGTAATTGGCAAGGATACATAGATTATAGGCAAGTAAAAGAAAGTGGAATTGAAGTTGTTTATATCAAAGCTAGCCAGGGGAGCCGAATAAAAGATCCTTATTTTGATATTAATTATGAAAATGCAAAATCTAATGGATTAAAGGTTGGTTTTTATCATTTTTTAACAGCAACGAATTCTCAAGAAGCAGAGCAAGAAGCTAGATTTTTTGCTTCTATTATAGCGGGTAAAGAACCAGATTGTAAGTTAGTAATGGACTATGAGATTTTTGGTGGAGTAAGTATAGAAGAATCCAATAACATTGCTCAAGTATTTTTAGAAAGTGTGAAAAGATTAACCAATAAAGAAGTTATCGTATATAGTGATTTATCTAATGCAAGAGATAGATTTAATCGAACTATTGCCAATAATTATGAGTTATGGATTGCTTATTATGGAGATTACAATAAGCTAAGAGATATAGAAACCAGTTGGGAAAAATGGATAGGTGTTCAATATACTGACCGAGGATATGTACCAGGAATACGTGGTAATGTCGATAGAGATTTATATACAGAGAATATATTTTTAAGCGATACAAGTAAAATACCCAATACGGAAAATCCAAACGGAGAGAAGAATACGGAAAGTATTTTTTATACAGTGAAATCAGGAGATACATTATCAGAAATTGCAAGTCAATATGGAACAACGGTTCAAGAATTAGTTAATATAAATAATTTGACTAATGCTAACTTAATTTATCCAGGTCAAATATTAAGAATTGCTACTAATTCAACAATACAAGGCTCTGAGACGAGAGGAACAGGCAGTATTATTTATACAGTACAAAGAGGAAATACATTAAGACAAATAGCAAAAGCTTATGGTGTTACAGTTAAGCATATTGTAGAAATAAATAACATACAAAATCCTAATCTAATTTATCCAGGAGAGAAGTTGAGAATAACAGAAAGTATTAATACAACAGTTAATCCTGTAACACAAAATAATTATTATACAGTAAAGTTGGGAGATACTTTGTCAGAGATTGCTAGAAGATATGGTGTTACTGTTCGCTATTTAGCTAATTTGAATGGTATAAGGAATCCAAATTTAATTTATCCTGGTCAAATAATTAAAGTTTCATAAAAAAAGTATTTTTTTATTGCCAAAAGACAGAATTGGAGGTATAATAGTAACATAATATAAAAAAGGATGTGGAAAAATGGATCATTTGATAGAAGTAAGAAATGGAGTAAATGAGAGATTAAAAAAAGGGTCAGGAATAATCAACGAAAGACCATCACAAGACGAAATAGATACAAGCAAAGAGATAAAAAAGTTAATTCGATTAGGAAAAATGGATAAGGCAATAATCTTAAGCCAGAAGTACCCGAGAAATAAAGTAATTCAATCCCAAAGAATAAAAGCACTTATCACAAAAGGAAAGTATGAAGAGGCCAAAAGAATAGGAAAAAAATTTGAAAATTATCCTCCAATACAATCCC
>CANOPF010000054.1 GCA_947568535.1 uncultured Clostridium sp.
TAATGCCAAAAAGAACAAAACATAGAAAAGTACAAAAAGGTAGAATGAGAGGAAAGGCAACAAGAGGAAATAAAGTTACTGATGGAGAATATGGAATTCAAGCAGTAACAGGAGCTTTAATCACAGGCAATCAAATTGAAGCAGCCAGAATTGCTATGACTCGTTATATAAAAAGAGGAGGAAAAGTTTGGATAAAAATATTTCCAGACAAACCAATCACAGCAAAACCTATTGGAACTCGTATGGGTAAAGGAAAAGGAGCACCAGAATATTGGGTAGCTGTGGTAAAGCCAGGAAGAGTTATGTTTGAAATTTCTGGAGTACCAGAAGAAACCGCAAGAGAAGCCTTAAGACTTGCTATGAACAAACTACCTAACAAAACAAAATTTGTAGCAAGAGAAACAGAAAAGGTAGGTGAAAATGATGAAGATAAATAAGATAAGAGAAATGTCTTCACCAGATTTAGAGAAAGAATTAGGTGAACTAAAAACAGAATTGTTCAAATTAAAATTTAGTTTAGCTACAAATGGATTAGATAATCCAATGAAAATAAAAGAAGTAAAAAAAGATATAGCTAAAATAAATACAGTATTAACAGAAAGAAAAATGCTAGATACAAAAAAAGCATAAAAGTTGCTAATGCTAATAGGGTAACATGTTTCTTAGCATAACTAAGTAAAATGTGTCCCTTGACATTAATCGAAAGGAGAAGTCTAAATGGAAGAAAGAAATCTTCGTAAAGTTATGGTTGGTACTGTAACATCAAATAAAATGGATAAAACAGTTGTAGTAGCAGTAGAAACCAGTGTTAGTCACAAAGTATATGGTAAGACAGTAAAAAGAACATATAAATTAAAAGCACATGATGAAGAAAACGTTTGCCAAATAGGTGATAAAGTAAAAGTAATGGAAACAAGACCACTTTCTAAAGATAAAAGATGGAGAGTAGTAGAAGTCCTAGAAAAAGCAGATATAAAATAAACATGAAAATGTATATGACAAGGCAAGTATCAACAAAGTAAGGAAGGAGGAACCAAAAGATGATACAACAACAATCAAGATTAAAAATAGCAGACAACACAGGTGCTAAAGAAATTATGTGTATCAGATGTTTAGGAGGTTCATATAGAAAGACATCTAATATTGGAGATGTTATTGTTGCTTCGGTTAAATCAGCAACACCAGGTGGCGTTGTTAAAAAAGGTGATGTGGTAAAAGCTGTTATTGTTAGATCTAAAAGAGGATTAAGAAGAGCAGATGGTTCATATATAAAATTTGATGAAAATGCAGCAGTTATCATCAAAGAAGATGGAACACCAAAAGGAACACGTATCTTTGGACCAGTAGCAAGAGAATTAAGAGAAAAAGATTATATGAAAATTCTTTCATTAGCCCCAGAGGTTCTATAACATGAAAACCATTCAAGATATAAACAAATAATCAAAGAAAAGGAGGAAATTCCTAAAATGAAAATAAAAAAAGGAGATAACGTTCAAGTTTTATCAGGAAATGATAAAGGTAAAACAGGAGAAGTATTAGAAGTTAATCCAAAAGCTGACAAAATCGTTGTAAAAGGAGTTAACATAAGAAAAAAACATGTTAAACCTAGAAAACAAGGAGAAGAAGGCGGAATTATAGCAGTAGAATGTGCTATACCAAGTGCAAAAGTAAATGTAGTTTGTTCAAAATGCGGAAAAGCGACTAGAATTGGATATAGTATAGAAAAAGATAAAAAAGTACGTATTTGTAAAAAATGCGGTACAAAATTAAAATAAGATAAGAAAGGAGGATTCAGGAAAAATGGAAAAATTAAGAGAACAATATGAAAAAGAAGTAATCCCAGCATTAATGAAAAAATTTGAATATAAATCAGTTATGCAAGTTCCAAAACTTGATAAAATTGTAATTAATATAGGATTAGGAGATCTAAAAGAAAATCCTAAAGCATTAGAAAATGCAATGAATGATTTAATGCAAATTACTGGTCAAAAACCAGTAATCACAAAGGCAAAAAAATCAATTGCGGCATTTAAATTAAGAGAAGGTGTTAATATAGGATGTAAAGTAACATTAAGAGCAGATAAGATGTACGATTTTGCCTATAAACTATTTAATGTAGCCCTTCCAAGAGTAAGAGATTTTAGAGGAGTATCAGCTAATTCCTTTGATGGTAGAGGTAATTATTCTATGGGAATCAAAGAACAATTAATA
The DNA here is from genome assembly GCA_947568535.1 of uncultured Clostridium sp. GTDB lineage: Bacteria > Bacillota > Clostridia > TANB77 > CAG-508 > CAG-269. The sequence goes on from CANOPF010000054.1 coordinate 2,212, forward strand.
TTCCCTGAGATCGAATATGATAAAGTAGATAAATTAAGAGGAATGGATATTATATTTGTAACAACAGCTAAAACAGACGAAGAATCTAAAGAATTGTTACAAAAATTAGGAATGCCATTTAAAAATTAAGTTAAAAGATACGTTAACATGGATTTTTAAAACCTAAGTAGTCAAGGAAAGGAGTAATAAAGTATATGGCTAAAAAGTCAATGAAGATAAAACAAGCTAGACCACAAAAATATAGCACAAGAGAATATAATCGATGCAAATTATGTGGAAGACCTCATAGTTATATTAGGAAATATGGTATTTGCCGTGTGTGTTTTAGAGCACTAGCTCATAAGGGAGAGATTCCAGGTGTTAAAAAGGCTAGTTGGTAAAATTTCAAGGAAATTAATCATCTTGCATATTTTTAATCATTTAATCAGATTTTGAGGTATTCATATACGCCTTTAACCTGCTTAAATTATCAAAAATACACAATATAATCAAT